>JALGWK010000192.1 GCA_025774205.1 bacterium | reverse complement strand
TGACCTGGCGGGCTCCCTCGTACCTGTCCTCTTTACCACCACTCCACCACCACCATCAGACGGGCGACCAGCAGAGAATATTCAACGCCAACTACAAGTACCGCAGCGGTCTTACCGGCTCATCCGTAGGGGTACATCGCCTTCTTTATACCCTCGAGATTGTCGAGCAGTTCGTTGTGCTTGTTTTCGTCCGTGAGGAGATACTCGATGAGGTACTGGATGACCACCATTTTGGTCCCCTTGACACTCTCGAGAGCGTCGGTAGCAAACTCCACCGTCTGCCGCTCGATCTGAATGTGGTTCTCGATCAGGTCCCAGACCTCGATCAGGTCCTCAGGCGTGATTGAGATGGGCTCCTTCTCCAGAGTGTCGATGATCATCTGCTGGACCTGGTAATGCCGCTTCGAATCGGTCTGGATGATCTCCATCACGGTGCGGATCAGCGGGTGGCTGGTCTTTTCGATGATATGCTCGGTCGTGGCGACGGCGGCATCCTCGATTTCCTGCCAGCGAGTCATGGCACTGACGAGCTTCTCCTGCAATTCCTTGGTCGACATCTTCGGGAACTCCTTATGGTGGTATTTTGATGATCAACGGATCTTTCGGATTTCAATGGCCTCAATGTAACAGACCGGCATCCGGCTGCCAAACGGCCCCGGTGTCCCCGAGACCGGCCTTCCCCTCCCATCCTTCCCTTACTACACTGGGAATTGCGCCTGAAAAGCACTCTGCCGGACCACTCCACCCGTGACGATGTCTACCGGAGGCATTCAGGATATGGCACTCTATCGTTGTGAGCTGTGCGCTTTCCTCTACGACGAGGATGCTGAAGGCATGCCCTGGGCGGATATCCCCGACGACTGGGCCTGCCCTGTCTGCGGGTCACCAAAAACGCAGTTCGTGCTGGAGGGTGACTCCCCTGTTCCACCTTCCTCTCCCTCTCTCGACCAACCGGAAGCCGGGTACCTCGCCGAGTGGAGCCGTCTGAAAGACGACACCGAAACGCACATGTCGAGCATCCACCGCATGGCGGAATCAGGATCATCCGATATAGAGCCGATGCGGAGCAAGGTCCCCGGCATCAGCTGGAACGAGATACTCATAAAGGGGGCTCAGCTCGCGAGGCTGCCACTCAACGAAGAGGAGCTGGTCAGCACGACGACCGTTATCGGTCGCAATGCGGACCAACCGCTCGTCATCGAGACTCCGCTCTACGTGACGCACATGTCGTTCGGGGCACTCTCTCAGGAAGCAAAAATCGCTCTCTCGATGGGATCGGCGACGGCAAAGACCGCGATGTGTTCCGGAGAGGGCGGCATCCTTGAAGCGTCACGGGAGTACGCGTACCGGTATATCTTCGAGTACGTGCCCAACCGGTACAGTGTCACCGACGAGATACTCAGGCTGGTGGACGCGATCGAGATCAAGATCGGCCAGTCGGCCAAACCGGGCATGGGCGGTCACCTCCCGGCAGAGAAAGTCACCCCCGAGATCGCCGCTATCCGGGGGCGGCCTGAGGGTAAGGACATCATCAGTCCGGCCCGTTTCGACGATATATCCGACGGTGAGAGTCTGAAGGAGAAGATCGACTGGCTGAGGGAGAGATCACAGGGAAGACCCATAGGTGTCAAGATCGCCGCCGGCAACATCGAGGACGATCTGGCCGTTATCCTGCCGGCGCAACCCGATTTCATCACCATCGACGGCCGGGCCGGAGCCACCGGCGCCGCAATGAAAGTGGTGAAGGATGCCACTTCGGTCCCGACTATTTTCGCTCTCCACCGAGCCCGCCGGTTCCTCGACCGCGAGGGAGCTGACGGCATCTCGCTGGTGATCACCGGCGGCCTGCGGATCTCCTCCGACTTTGCCAAGGCGCTCGCTCTCGGCGCCGACGCCATTGCGATCGGCACCGCCGCCATGATGGCGGTCGGCTGCCAGCAGTACCGGATCTGCAACACCGGGCGCTGTCCGGTCGGGATCGCAACCCACGATCCTGAACTCACCGGCCGACTCGACGTCGAAAGATCCGCCGGACGGGTTACCAACTACTTCACCGTGGCCACCGAAGAACTGACGCAATTCGCCCGACTGACCGGCAACAGTGATGTGCACGGACTGGCGATCACCGATCTTTGCACCGTATCGTCCGAGATCTCGGACCACACGGATATTCCACACGTCTGAATGGAAACGATGTGCACCTGAGAGGAGACAGAACATGGCGACGATGGACAACCTGCAGGCAGCCTTCGCCGGCGAGAGCCAGGCTAACCGCAAGTACCTGGCCTTCGCGAAAAAGGCCGATGACGAGGGATTCGCCCAGGTAGCGAAACTCTTCCGGGCCGTAGCCGAGGCCGAGACGATCCACGCCCACGCCCACCTGCGGGTGATGAACGGTGTCGGGGATACCGCCACCAACCTGCAGGCCGCGAAGGACGGTGAGGAATACGAATTCCAGGAGATGTACCCCGGATTCCTCACCGAGGCGGAGGCGGAGGGCAATAAGCCGGCGGTATTCTCTTTCAAGAACGCCATGGCGGCCGAAGAAGTGCACTATGGTGAGTACTCGGAAGCGATCGAGGCCGTCAGCAGCGGGCAGGATCTACCCGCGGGAAAGATCTTCATCTGCCCGGTGTGCGGGAACACAGCCCATGATGAGCTGCCGGACAAGTGTTCGATCTGCGGGGTTCCTGGAGAGAAGTTCTTCGAGGTCGTGTAGCACGATCACGAACCCGATGGAGACGGGATAGAAGGATATAACGGAAAAAGAGGAGGGCCTGATGGATCGTCGCAGATTCGTTGCCGGAGTTGGTGGTGGTCTGGTGGCGGCACCGGCGCTGGCGCGAGCCGCAGTCGCCGCCGGTATCGGTGGTTCGCAGGAGAGACCGATCATCCTGGACGCCAATGGCGAGATCCGACTGACCCACCCGATGAGCCTCATCCGCGAAGTGATCGCCAGTGGCACGATGTCGGAATCGGTCACCTTTACCGATCCAAAGGTGTTCGGCGAGGCCGCCATGGACGCCGCTCTCTCCGACCTGCTGGCCTACGACCGCCATATCCGGGAACATTCCGACCTCCTGATCAAGGCAGCCGGGGTGGCCGACATCCACCGGGCCAGGTCGGAGGGCAAACTGGCCATCTTCTACCAGCTGCAGAACACAACCCCCATCCAGAAGGACCTCGACCGGGTCGACATGTTCTACAACCTCGGACTGAGGTCGCTGCAGCTCACTTACAACTACCAGAACTATGTCGGCACCGGCTGCCGGGACCGGTTCGACGGCGGACTCACCGTTTTCGGGACCGAGCTGATCGAGCGGATGAACGAGATCGGCCTGCTGATCGACACTTCCCACGCGAACATGAAGACCATGAGCGAGACGATCGCCCTTTCGAAGGTACCGACGATCGTCTCCCACACCGGCTGTGAGTCGGTCTACAGCCATGTTCGCAACACGACTGATGAGAACCTGCGCGCGCTGGCAGAATCGGGCGGAGTGGTGGGCCTCTGCCAGATCCGTCCCTTCCTCACCGGGGTGCACTCCGAGGACAACGTGCGGTTCTACTTCGACCACATCGACCACGCCGTGAAGGTGGCCGGGATCGAGCATGTCTGCATCGGGAGCGATCGGGATCACCGGGTGATCGAGGATTCAGATGAAGAGCTGGCCCTCCTCCTGGAGGAGGAAGGGGCCCAGTTCGATCCGAGGGACTGGCCTCTCTACATGCCCGCCCTGAACGGACCGCGGCGGATGGAGGTCGTGTGGGACGGGCTCCTCGGCCGCGGCTACTCCGAGAGCGAGGTCGAGAAGATCATGGGACTCAACCTGCTCCGTCTCTACACCGAGGTCATCGGCTGAGCGACTCCAGAAGCCGACTGTTCAGCGCGTGCGGCAGGAAGGTGTCGAACTCCAGGAAGTAACCCTCAGGATCGTACCCGACGAACTCCCTGAACCGCCCTTCCTCGTCGTTCCCGATCTCTTCGCTCCGCAGTTCGAAGGCGCCGGTCTCCTTCACGTGTAAGAACCAGGCCTCCAGCTCATCGGTGAAGAACGAGACCGTGACGGCTTTCTGCTCTGTGAAGGAATGCATGCCCCGGGTCTCATCCACCGGTCCGATGAATCCGGTCGGGGAGGTCTGGTGGATCCAGGCCCAGCCCTGGTCCACGATCCGGTCGAATCCCAGCGTATCTTCGAAGAAGGAGAGGATCCCCTCGGTGTCGCGGTAGTAGAGCCAGAGTACGGTGCCCTTGAATCCGAGTCCGGGCGGCACCGTGGTCTCCTGTTCCGGATCGGGATAGAGGGTCTCCATCT
>JALGWK010000191.1 GCA_025774205.1 bacterium | reverse complement strand
GAGTTCCTTCTCGACCCAGGTGATGAGGGTGTCCCGGGCGACAGGCTGGAGGCTCGATCGATCCTGATCGATCATCCAGTAGACCCAGGCCGTGCCCTCGGAGAGATCCATATAGTAGGGTTCTGATTCATCGACGAGGTACATCCGGGCAGGAGCGGCGCAGGAAACAAGAGATATGGCTGTGATCCATACAGCTATATGGAACGGACGGCCGCTCCTGCCACTAGGTACACGCATGGTGTTACCACCTGTTGTCGGTATTCGCATCGTTGTCATCAGAACGCAAGAACCATGCCATGTATCCGGGATAACCGGTGAAATGAGGCAGAAACCGAAATGCCTCTGTAAGACACTTCGGATGAAGCAGTTAGGAGGATCTGTCTGAAGTTCGAAAAGATCGTGCGGGTGGATCCGGGGTGTCTGCGTCGGTCCGGGGAGATCGAGCCCGATCCGGGTGTCCTGAAACGGGTACACCCGGTGTCTCCGGGCCCGGACACTCACCGGGCCACCTGTAATCGATCACCCTCCTCGGCCGTGCAGTTCCCGCCAGGCCTGAAGATATCTTTCAACCGCCGGGTTCTCTTCGTCCCAGACCGGGATCCGGTCGCTGTTCGCCAGCCTGAAGAGCCCGATCGCCAGCAGTCGCGTTGTCCGGGCCATGTTGTCGAAGTCGATCTTCTCCCAGTGATCGCCCACCTGATGGTAGTCGTCGTAGGAGAACGTCACGCACATTGTGTGAGCCGGAACTCCCTTGCGGGCCAGGGGTCCGTTATCGCTCCTGCCAAAGTATGGCGCCGAGTTCTGCGGGTGATGATAGACCTCGATCCCGATCTGTTCGCCCACGGCCACGAAGGTCTGCGGCAGGTCGGTGAAATCGAAGCCGGTGAAAGAGGCCCGGTTGGTCTGATCGCCGGCGTCGCTATCATCGGTGCGCCCGATCATCTCCAGGTTGACAACTCCGACCGTCTTCTCCAGGGGAACGACGGGGTTCTCGGCGTAATAAGCTGAGCCGAGCATCCCGCGTTCCTCCCCGAACCAGGCGATGAACAGGATGCTCCGTTTCGGGGGGGTGCCGAGTGAAGCGAGGGCAGCGCCGAGATCGATCACACCCACCGTTCCACTGCCATTGTCGTTGGCTCCGTTGGCGATGCTGTCCGATCCGGCTCCCGCCCGTACTCCCACATGGTCGTAATGGGCGGTCACGAGGAGATAGGTGTCCTTCAGGACCGGATCGGAACCGGGCAGCAGGCCGACCACGTTCTTGAGCTGGAACGGCTCACCTTCCGGATTCTCGGCCTGTTCAACCGGGACCGGGCGCCGTGACGTGAATGTCCGGGTTTCACCCGAGCTGAGGGTGCGTGTCCGCTCGGTCGTATTCACAATCCACACTGAGGTCTGGAAGTAACCGTCATCCCCGACCGGTTCCAGACCGGCGCGCTTGAACTGGGAGGCGATGTAGAGGGCCGCCAGGTCGAGACCGGGGGAGGGGGTGTTGCGTCCCATCAGCTGGTCGCTGGCGAGGAATTCCAGATGACCCTCCAGAGAGGCCCCCTGCTGGGCGCAGGCCTGCCACGGTATGGCCACCATCGCAGCCAGAGCAACCATCGCTGCTCCCGCCGGTGCTTTCATCAGCTTCATGAGTTCCCTGCTCCCGGTTCGTTTCTGATATGGGATTCGCGTCGCGTGGTTGCCGCGATCGCTTATGAAAGGGCATCCGGGCTCTGAACACCCGGATGCCCCTGTTGCTTCAGCGGAACCGTCTCTCTGAACGTCCTCTACTTGAAGATGACGTCGTAGCCTCCGATGCTGCCCCGGTCCACAATAAGGTGCTGGTACCCCAGCTGCCGGGAGTTGAGGCTGACTACGTCACTCTTCGTCCCCGACTTCACTTCGGCCCGGTACTGCTCGTGCAGGTACTGGGAGAGTTCGAGGGCGTTGATCTCGCCATCCCGGTCAATGTCGGCGTAGCGGTCTCCCACGGCGTCGGCGATGAACTTGGCCAGGTAACCGCCGGCCATGAACTTCGCCGCCACCATCGAAGTGACATCCTCCTCGGAGGAGAAGAAACCCATCCGGTTGGGAGCCGAGATCACGTCCTTGGCGAATCCGCCGCTGAAGCATGAATCGAGCACCAGCATGGCGATCCGGGCGTTGATGTTGTCGAAGAGCGAAGCCATCTCGTTGTCGAGGATATGGTCGTCATAAAGGGAGATCGACTCATCGATCCCATCCGGATCGGCGCGTTCGAATCCGCCCGGTCTCGGAACCCTGCTGCCATGGCCGGAGTAGAAGAAGACGAAGATGTCATCCGGCCCGACCCGATTTCCGAATTCGCGCAGGGCGTTGCGCACATTCGTCGCGGTCGCCTGGGCATCCATCAGGACTTGCCCGTTCCCGGCCGGCATGCCCGCACCACGCTGCATCGCCGAGTAGAAGGTGGTGGCATCCTCGGCGCAGAAGCTCAGATCGTTCCGCTCACCCGGATAGTCGCTGATCCCGACGAAGAGTCCGTAGACGTTTCCACCCGCTCTGATGGGTTCGGGCGAGGGGCCGGGAGCTGAGCTGGTGTTCAGCGAGACCTGGTATGATCCGGACATTCCGCTTGAGTAGGAGGTGACAACTATGGAGTAGCGTCCGCTCTCCTGGAGGGTGAGGTCGATGCGGCTGCGGTTCGTGCTCCCCTCGTAATCGTCGTTCTCAAGGAACTCCTCGGAGGGGAAGATGAGACCGATGTAGGTGTCGAAATCGGAGGAGGACATCTCGACCGCGACGGTTTGACCCGCCTGGCCGTCGAAGGTGAACACATCGGTGTACCGATTCGCTTCGATCTCGCTGTCGCCTGGCTCCAGCTGGCCTGTCAGGGTCTGACCGGCTGAGAGACGCCTGATATCGCGTTGATCGGGATTGTCCTCATCGGTTCCCCAGTCGGTGGAGGCATCACCGAATTCGATGACCAGTTCGTAGTTCCCCGTCATACCGGGGGAGTAGGAGGTAACGACGGTCTCGTACGTCCCGCCGTCGGTGAGGTCGAACTCGACGATACTGTGACCTGCCGCGTCCTCGGCGTCATCATTGTCCTCCTGCAGTTCGTTGGGGCCGGTCACGATCAGGTAAGTGTCGAATTCGGAACTGGAGACATCGACCCTGACGTGCTGGCCCGGAGTGCCTTCGAAGGTGAAGATGTCAAGGTACTCACCGGTGCCCAGGGTTTCGTCCCCGGCGGCAAGGTTCCCCCGTTCGACCCGGGGACCCGACGACGCCGAACCCGCGCTGTCCTGCTGGATGTGCAGGTCGTACGATCCTGTCTCACCGGGACCGTAGGAGGTCACCTGTATTCTGTGGGAGCCACTCTCGTTCAGGGTGATGTTGAGCAGGGAGCGGTCCTGGTCACCCTCGAAGTCGTCGTTGTACTGGATCTCCCCACTCGGTGTGACCACCATCAGGTAGGTGTCGAAGTTGACCGAACGGAGGTCGAGAACGAATCGCTCCCCCGCGCTGCCCTCAAAGGTGTACAGATCGACGAACTCACCACTGTCGATCGTTTCGTCACCGCGGGCGAGTTCCCCGCTCTCGATCCGGGAGCCGGAACCGGATGATCCGGTCCCGCCGGCACTCACATCGATGCTTACCTCATATGCGCCGGTCTCCCCGACACCATATGAGGTCGCCAGCACCTGCCATGTACCCGATTCGGCGGCGTCGATTTCCAGCCGGGAGTGGCTGGTGCTCTCTTCATAATCGTCATTGTCTTCCTGGTCACCGCTGGGGGACTTGACGATCAGCCAGGTGTCGAAGTTAGTGGAGCGGAGGTCGACGATGATGTGCTGACCGGCCTGCGCCTCGAACGTGTAGTAATCGACGTATTCTCCGGAGGAGAGCGTGCTGTCACCCGATTCCAGCCGGCCGGTGTATGAACCGCCCTGCTTACCGGAGGACTCCCCGACGCCGCTGCCCATACCCCAGAGGCCGAGGCCGTAATAACAGGGAGAGACGGTACAGCTCACCATGAATACCTCGACCTGGTAGACACCGGTCTGATCGGGCGTCAACTCGAGAACGGGGATGGCATCGGTCGCCACATCCTGGGCGACCACCTTTCCCCGCGGATCGTAGAGGGTGAGATCGAGGTCGTCGCAGTCGCTGTCGCATATGCCCAGAAAACGATAGGCGACACCGGCCCGGAGGGTGAAGGAATGCCGCTCCTTCTTCTCATTATCGAGGAACCCTTTGTAATGATTGCCGATGATGGAGAAGCCTTCACTCGACCAGGCCTCATCAGCGGTCTGGAGCTGATTGTCGACTACCTCTACCCAGGCCTGCGCCTCGGTCTGGACGGGAATGGCAAGACACAGCAACGCTGTGCAGCATATCAGAACGCCGGAAAGAATCGATTTCATGCTCGCCCCCAGGAATCCGGTGATTGATCGCGGTTGGACCATAGAAACGAGATTCTATCTCCCCCCCCCGACACCGGCAATCAAAGTTCTCATTTGCCGGTGATCGCTTGGGGTCTCTCCGGGCTCACTCCAGCTCGAACAGTTCCTCGACCGATACCCCGAAAGCGTGGGCGAGCCTGAGGGCCAGGACCGTGGAGGGCACGAACCGGCCGGTTTCGATGGTGTTGATGGTCTTCCGGGTGACACCAATCCGTTCGGCCAGATCCGCCTGGGTGAGATCGTTCCTGGCGCGGAAGACCTTCAGGTTGTTCTTCAGATTCGGGTTCCCCATGGCTCAGTCCCTCCGGTAACGGAGGTAGGTGCCGATCGTGACCCCCAGTCCCACCGCGATCGCGAGGGGGGATCGGATCTCCAACACCATCAGGAAGTGAGGAACACCGAGCAGGTGCACGAAGACAATGGTTGACAGGACCTTGAGGATCGTGAAGGCGGCCTCGACGGCCAGCATCGACCAGAACCCGTAGGCGGCCGCCCGGAGCCATGCCTCCCTGACCATCTCGTCGCGCAACGCCTCCGCGATCACGGGATTGCCCCTGATCCGTTTCTGAATGATGAGGAACCGGATGAGGAAGAAGATCCAGAGCACCAGCGGGAGAAATCCTCCGACGAAGAAGAGCCAGGTGAGGAATTCCTGGTCACGCATCCCCAGGATCGCGAAGCCGGAGATGACGAGGATCTGGAGGAATGACCAGGTCAGGAACGACCACATGAACCAGGTCAGACTCAGGTTCCGTTGCCGGTCGAGCCGCTCGGTCAATTCTGTGAAACTGCCATTCTCATCCATGATGAAGACCTTCCTGAACGATATGGAAGCACCGGGTGAAACAGATTGAAGTCACGGACAGGTTACAATTAATAACCTATACTACTCATATAGTAACCCTAAGGTTACATCACGCAAGGGAAATATGGAGAAAATGGAGGAGATGCCGGAAATGCGAATCCATCCCGGTGACCGGCATCTTGCTCCGGAAGCTTCAGGCGATCAATTGAACCTGACCCGGAGTCCGATATCGATCGCCCGGCGGGGCCCGAAATAATGAGATCGGTCGTAGTTCTCGCTGTAGCTGGTGGCTCCCGGCCCCGGATCGTCCGGTCGGCCGGTCCTCGAATAGACCGACTGGGTGTTCCGCCGGTCAAAGAGGTTCATTACCTGCGCGAGCAGGCCGCAGTCGAGTCCGAAGAGGCGCAGGTCACGATAGACCCTCAGGTTCCACTGATGGGTCCAGGGCAGGCGACCGGAGTTCAGGTCGAGGGAACGCTCCTTGGTGGTCGGTGTGTTCCCCGATAGGTGAGGCTCATTATCAGGCGCTCGAAGGGCCTGATCCCGGCGACCATCGGTCCGGAACCCTCGGGCAGATTCAGGTTGAGGGATGCCGCGACGGTATGCGGCTGATCCCATTTGGCCGGACGGGACCGTTTCGGACTGTTCTCGAGTTCGTGGCCGCCCCGGTATCCGGACCATGGATCGTCCCGGTTGGTACGGGCGTCGAGCCAGGAGTAGTTCAGGCGGCCACTCCAGTTGCCGCGCAGACGGCGGGAGATAGAAGCGTCGATACCCCGCGCCGTGGCGTAGTCGTAATTCACGAAGACGGTGTAGTCGTATGGATTCGAGATACCCCTGAAGAAGGCCGGAATATACTGGGTTCCGACCAGGTTGCTGGTCGGATTGCCGATCAGCGGGACGGAATCCCTCAGGGTACCCTGGATGTACATGTTCCGGTAGACGGGTATCTGGTAGAAGTGACCGTAATTGAGGTAGAGGACCGTACGTTCCGAGAGGGGATGCGAGAGACCCACCCGGGGGGATAGTTCCCGCCGCCGGCCTGAATAGTTGATCGGAGCTGTTTCCGGATATGACGGATCAAGGATCAGGTTCCCTCTGCCGTCGATAGGTGAATAGGGATCCCTCCAGAAGGGAACCTCGCCGGCATTGCTGGTGTCGAACCGCAGGCCGAGGTTCACGACCAGATGCGCGTACTCGATCTTGTCCTGGATGTAGATGGCGGCCTCGGTCGGGCCCCGCCGGTACTGGGTGATATAAGGTGGTGTCAGGTAGAGCAGCTGGACATCGTACTGGTCGAGGGTGAGGGAGCGGTACTGGAAGCCGGCCTTGAGCATGTGATGGGGACCGGCCTGGGCAGTGACGTCCAGTTTTACCTGCCGGGTGATGTCGTACTGGTTCGAGAAGTAGCGGTCCGAACCGTGCCCGGATGCCAGAGGGTGTCCCAGGACGCCGAGCTGGTCGGATATCGATGCTCGAACCGGGCCACCCACCCCTCCTCGTTCACGAACCGTTCTACCCGCATGGTGCGGTTGTAGTCCAGGTATGATCCCCTGAGGGTGTAGAACACCGACGGTGAGGATTGATGGGTCCAGACCACCGCCAAGCGGTCGTGGTCCTTGGTCACGATGTTCTTCTCGTTGTGGAAATCGGTCAGGCCGGTGGAACCGATGACACGTTGCGACTGAGGCATGCTGCGCAGCCTGGTGTCGGCGTCCCAGCGTTCGGTTCCCCAGATGCAGTTATCCTGGATCTCCTGCGGTATCCCCCAGAACATCGAGTAGCGCCAGTTATTGGTATAGGGCACCCGGTCGGTCCGGTTCCCGATCCACGATGCCTTCAGACGCATGTTCGGTCTGATCCTCGCGGTGAGGTTGGCCAGTAGCTCCCGGCTGTTGTTGTAGCCGTACCCGAGCCAGCCGGCATAGATGTCGGTGGGGTAGATCCGCCAGTCGTTCCCGGTCACGGTCTCCCGTTGGGCGTAGGGATCGTGGGTTGCAGGATCGAACCTGTCCCAGTTATCCGGCATCTGGTAGTAATCGATGTCCTCCCGGCGGGTTGATGGATCCTCGGGATCGACCCGCAGGTCGTAGACGATATCATCCTTCTTGACCAGGAAGTCTCTTTCGGTTGCGGTTGAGCCGGACAGGAAGAAGGTGAGGAAGGGCAGTTCGGGAACCGGGCCTCCCAGGAATCCGCGGGCCCGGGTCAGGTCACGGACATCATCCTGCTGCTGCCCGCTCATTTCACTGGAGAGGATCTCGAAGTCACCTTCATATCGCGGGCCGCCGTTCCTGGTGACGAAATTCACCACG
>JALGWK010000190.1 GCA_025774205.1 bacterium | reverse complement strand
ACGATCTCCTCGATCAGCTCCTGGCGGCCGAAGGTGATCTCGAATTCGGAGAAATCGATCCCGGAGAGCCGAACGGTCATCGAATCGACCCCTCGGGCTCCCTCGATCAGCATCGTCCGGGCCGGGATCGCGGCGAGGTTGACCAGGTCGAGACGGGTATCCGTATCCCACCCCTCCCCGATCGCGGTCTCGTATGACTCGCGGACCGTCACGAGCGTGATGAGCCCCATCGGCGCCTCTGCCCGCAGTTCCTCTCCCTCGTCGTTGACCCAGATCCGGGCGGTGAAGCCCATGATGTCGGTCTCCACCCGCCAGGCAGCCTGCGGCGCGCCTTCGACATCGATGGTGTCGAGCGCCACTACCCGCAGTTCGTTCGTGTCGGTTCGCATCGTGACCGGATCGAAGACCGGCACCCTGACCGATTCCCCGACCATGATGCCGTTGCGGGCCAGCAGCATATCCGGCCCCGCCGCAAGGTAGATGGGACCATGCACCGGGATGACCTCCTCACGTCCGGTCTCATCGGTACCCTGCCTGATGTTCAGACGCATTCTCCGTCCGTCTACACCGCCCCTGATCTCGAGGTTCGTCCCCGGCGGCGCGGAACCGCGCCTTCCGGGAGTCGTCAGGCTGGAGGTCCCGTCGTCGGTCCGGTAGGTGAAGGAGAAGGAACGGAGGCTGTAGTCGCTGTTCAGGGTCGACTCGCTGCGGATGTGAATGACCTGGGGGACGCCGAGCTGATTGAGACTGAGGAGCTGACTGGATGAGACCCGGTAGAGGGTGTCCCCCTGGCTGATCCGGCTCGACCAGGAGTACCCGATCTTCTGATTGTTCATATAGAGACCCGACCACCATTCGACGGCACTGGTATCGATCGGGCCTCTCCCGGGCAGCAGCAGGAGGTCCTCGGTGAAGTACTCCCGCTTCACGAGAACTCCGGCCATGAGTACCCAGGCGCTGATGATCAGTATCGGTATCAGTCTCAATCTGGACATAGGACAGAGAAAGTACGTCCTCACTACCTGTCAGGGCAAGGCCCGCCCCGTTGACCGTCACTAACTCTTTGTATACTCTCCAACCGTGAGCATGATCACGGAACTGCTGACTCTGGTCCGTTCCCGGTACGCGCTGGTCGGCGTCGAGACCCACGAAGAGGATCGACTGGAGAACATCCTGACCGAAGTGGCCTCGGAACTGCAGGTGCCGTTGAGGACCTGGGACCGCTCGAGTGGTCTGGTCCACCGGGGCACCGGCAACAGTATGTACAACACCTCCCGGATAGATCAGCTCATCGCCTACCTCGATTCGTTCAACGAGGAAGGTATCTTTCTCATCAAGGACCTCTATCACAATCTCTCCGATCCGGTGATCCAGCGTTCCCTTCGCAACGCGGCGGCAAATTTCAAGCAGGATCGCCGCTGTGTGTTCCTGGTGGCCCCGGTGTTCACCATCCCGGTCAGTCTCGAGAAGGACATCCTCGTGCTGCCGCTCGCCCTGCCCGGCGTCGACGAGATCAAGAAGCTGATCTACCAGACGGTCCGGGGACTCGGGGGGGGACGGACGGTCAAGGTCGAGATGACGGCCGGGGATATGGAGCAGCTGATCGGAGCCCTGCGCGGCTTCACGCTCGAAGAGGCCGAACGGGTGATGGTCCAGGTGGTGCTGGAGGACCGGAAGCTGTCGGTCTCCGACATCGCGGAGGTGATCAATCTCAAGCAGCGCACCCTGATGCGGGATGTGCTGCTCGATTTCACGCCCTCCGACCAGGACCTGGGAGCCGTGGCCGGACTCGTCAACCTCAAGGCCTGGCTCAAGCGGCGCCAGGGGGCCTTCGGCAGCCGCGCCCGCCAGTTCGGTCTCGATCTGCCGAAGGGGATCCTCCTGCTGGGGGTTCAGGGGTGCGGCAAGAGTCTCTGTGCGAAGGCCGTTGCGCGGGAGTGGAACCTGCCCCTTCTCCGGCTCGATCCGGCCCGCCTCTACGACAAGTATATCGGGGAATCGGAGCGGAAACTGAGGGAGGCAATCCGGACCGCCGAGGCGATGTCGCCGGCGATCCTCTGGATCGATGAGATCGAAAAAGGACTGGGCGGGATCGGCGGCTCCGACGCCGACGGCGGCCTCTCGAGAAGGATGCTGGGGACCTTCCTCAACTGGCTTCAGGAGAAGCAGAGCCAGGTGTTCGTCATCGCCACCGCCAACGATATATCCTCACTGCCGCCCGAACTGATAAGGAAAGGCCGGTTCGATGAGATCTTCTTCATCGATCTCCCCGGCACCGGAGCCCGGCGGGAGATTTTCCGGATCCAGCTCGAACGTCGTGAACGGGATGCTGAACTGTTCGACCTCGACACCCTGGCCGGGGCTTCTCAAGGGTTTTCCGGAGCGGAGATCGAACAGGCTGTGGTGGGAGCGCTCTATCTGGCGTTCACCGACGCCAGCCGCCTGACGACCGATCACATCGTGACTGAGCTGGTCGGTACCAGACCGCTGTCGGTCACCATGGCCGAAAAGGTCGCCGCTCTCCGCGAATGGGCGGAGGAGCGGACCGTCCCGGCCGACTGACTCATTCCTTCGAAGTCTTCCGGTTGTTCCTGTTGTTCCGATGGTTTTTCGTGCCGCGGCCGCCATTGCCGCCCGATTCATCCGGGATCGGAGTCCAGGTGCGGATGGCGTGTTTTCCCGGGCCGTAAAAAGCTCTCCTGACTAATCTTGTCCTCAGCATCGCCGGGATGATGGTCATCCCGAGATTGATCATCCAGTCGGATGAAAAGGTCTCATACGACTTCCTGAGGAGCTGTTTCAGGACCAGGCGTCGACGCAGTTCCGGGGGAAGCGGCCTCCGGAACAGTTTCGGGTCCCCGGTCTCGAGGAATCGGCAGACCAGATACGCCGCGCGGCGAGCGTGCTGCAGGACGTAATGGATCCCGCCGGCGGTCAGCGGAGAGACCAGTCCGGCGGCGTCTCCCACCAGCATCACCCGCTGTTTCACCAGGACGGGCCGCGGTCCGCTGCCCGGGATCACCCCGCCCCTCCTGAACTTGAGTTCCCCCAGGCCGAATTCATCTCCGACCTCTTCTATCAGTCCTTCGAGCGCCCGGGCCGGTGACCAGCCCCGCCGCTCGTAGCCGGCCACGCCCACCTGGTATCCGCCCGTTGCGGGGATCATCCAGGCCAGGTATCCGGGAGCGAGACTACGTCCGAAATACCAGTGGATCCCGTCTCCGCTCCTGACTTCGGCGGCCCGTAATTCCTCCACCCCGTGAAGGAACTTCCGGTACCGGGGCAGACCGAGTGATGAGGCCACCACCGAACGCGGGCCGTCCGCGCCCAGCACGAATTTCGCCTTCAGGCTGAAGGGTTCGCCACCCGGGTACTGTACCTGCAGTTCCACTCCCGATTCGGTCAGTTCCAGATCGAGCAGTCGGTGCCGTTCCCTTATCTCGGCGCCGGCGTGCCGGGCTTCCCCGGCCATCCATTCGAGTACCGCGGGCATATCGGCTACCGAGAACCGGTAGTGTGGGTGCTCGACCGTCAGGGTGTTCCCGCCGGGAGCGTGGATGGTGAAACGGGCGATATCCGATCCGAAGAGGTGCCTCGGGAAGGGAAGCTCCTCGAACGCTTCCTGGACGAAAAGACCGGTGACCGCGATGACCTCACCGATGAGGTTCTGCTCGAGGCAGAGGACACGGAGCCCCCTCATGGCGAGCAGACGGGTCGTCTGCAGCCCTGCCAGGCCTCCTCCTATCACGATCACATCGTATTCCATCGCCCACACTTCCTGTCGAATCCGGCCCGGTCACATCCCCCGTGTTCCCGACGTACCCATGGTAGAACAGAGTCGGCTCTCCGGGAAGCGATCTCTGGGCCGGGCCGGACTCCCCCGGCTCAACGACCGAGAACGACTCCAAGGTAGAGCGCTCGTCCCATGCTCTGGTACCCCCATACCCAGACGGGCGAAGCATCGGTCAGGTTCCGCAGCCTGAGCCTCACCGCGAATGTCTCGCGGAGCCGCCATGAGATTTCCCCATCCAGCAGCACGACCGGATTGAGTTCAATGACCGGATAGGGCGGAGCCGACAGGTCCCTGTCCTTCCGGGTACCGATCCGACGCGCTCTCACGGCTGACGAGATTCCTGAACGCGACTGACAGACCACCCCGACCGACCAGGAGAAGTCGGGACGTCTCACCAGATACGGCTTCCATGATGGTGGCCGTGGCATCGAGTCCCACCCGTCCGGAAAGCGCCAGTCGGGCCTCGCCCTCCCATCCCGAGAGCCGGACACTGCCGCGGTTCGCGTAGCTCGACACCCAGGTCACCTCGTCGGTCACGAAATCGATGAGGTTGGAGACATCCTGCCGGTAACGGGTGATCTCCAGCGCTCCCCTCTGCAGGAGAGGCAGTTCGAAGCCGAGGTCCCATCCGGTCGACGTCTCCGCCTCGAGATCGCGGTTGCCGTAATCGGGGCTGAACCTCTGGTAGAGAGCTGGCGCCCGGAAGCCGGTGCCGAGGGAGCCGCGCAGTCGCCCGCCGGCGAGGCCTCGCGAGAACGCCAGCCGGCCGGTCGGCCGGGATCCGTAATCCGACCATGAATCGATCCTGCCGCCGATGGTGACGGCCACGCCGGCGATCGTGAACTGATCCTGTAGGTAGACCGCCGCCGAGGACTGATCGACTTCGGGCACCTCTGTGGTGAACGTGCCCCAGCTCGAGACCGATTCATATCGACTCCGGCCCCGCTGTTCCTCCAGGGTGATACCGCCCGCGATCCGCTGTCGTCCGAGAGTCAGGGTGTGATGCCATTCGACGTTCCGGCTCGATCCCAGGTAGTCCCCGGCGGCCCGGGAGTCACCCCCCACGCCCGGATCGGGCGGATCGAGGAGTCCCCGGTGCAGGCGGCTGCCGCCGATCACGACCTGATGATCCCATCCCGCCCCCATCCGGCTGCTGTACGCCAGCGATCCCGTCAGGTCCTTCTTCCAGGAAACGGCGTTGGGATCGTCACCTCCCGGTCCGCCGAAGTCGTCGATGTCGAAGTCGGAGTTGCTCCCCCGCAGGGTGGCCGAGATCCGACCCGGGCCGAGGTCGCGATCGATCCGCAGCGCGCCCGACCAGATACTCCAGCCATCGGTCTCATCGTGTCCGTCGCTCTCGTCGGCGGAGGATATTCCCCCCAACTGGCGCCGGGAGATATCCATACTCACACCGGTCCCGGCGATGGTCCCGGAGAAGCCGGCCGTCACGTTCACGGTATTGAAACTGCCCGCCTCCAATGACAGTCGGGGAGTGAATCGGGTGGAGGTATACCGGGTGATGATGTTGATAACTCCCGCGATGGCCTCCGACCCGTACAGGGTGCTCTGAGGCCCCCTGACAACCTCGATCCGTTCGATGGCGTCGGCCGGGAGCGTGCTCCAGTCGAAACTCCCGCCCGGCGCGATGGGATCGTTCACCGCGATCCCGTCCACCAGGACGAGCAGGTGTTCCGCCTTTCCACCACGCAGGTAGATTCCCCCGGTTCCGGCCGCCTCCCCGGCCCGGCTCAAGGCCAGACCAGGCAGGAAGGAGAGTGACTCCAGCAGGGTGGTGGCGCCCCTGGCGCGCAGATCCGCGCCCTCGATGACGGAGACGGCCGAACCGATCTCATCGACGGGAGTCGGGGTTCGGGTCGCGGTCACGATGATGGTGGGAAAGGTGTAATCAGGGGGCGGCAACTGCTGCGCCCTGGTTCCGGCTCCTGCACCTCCCGTGAGGAGCCCGACAGTCAGAAAACATGCCGTCAGACGCATGATTCCTCCTCAGGCTGGGGAGTCTGTCTGCGACACACTCCCGGTAGATGAACGAAAACGACCACCGCCCCGGGTTCGGATGCGGTGGTCGATCGGCCTGAGGGGTCGAGGGCCCACCACCACCCTGCCCCCGAGGGATCAAGCGGTCGGGCCTTCCAGCAGGTCTCCTGGCTTCCGGATCTGCCTCGCGCCGCGCCTTCCCGGAC
>JALGWK010000189.1 GCA_025774205.1 bacterium | reverse complement strand
GCCACGATCACCAACGGCAACCTTCAGGATGGAACACTCGACGGGGTCACGGCCACCATCCGGGGGGCGAGGTATCCCGACCAGGAGATCATCCTGATGGCCCACCTCGACCATCCGAAGCCGAGCGCCAATGACAACGCCTCCGGTTCGGCCGCCCTCATCGATATCGCCCGGGCCCTCCAGAACATGATCGAGGACGGCCGACTGCCGCGACCCGACCGGACGATCCGGTTCCTCTGGATCGCCGAGATGTACGGAACGGCCGCGTGGCTCGACGCGCACCCGGAGGTCGGTGACCGCACGGCGTTCGGTCTCAACCTCGACATGGTCGGCACCCCCGCCGACCTGAGCGTACTGCAGGTGATCCTGAATCCCGCTTCCACCTCGTCGATCCTCGATGTCGTGGTCTCGGCGGCCGCAGAATGGGTCAGCGTCCTGCCGGTTCATGAACCGCGGGGTGGTACCGCGCCGCTCAACTACCGGATCAGGCCCTACTCGGCCGGTTCCGATCATTACATGTTCATCGACGGCGCGATCGGGGTGCCGTCGATCATGCTCAACACCTGGCCCGATCCCTACTACCACTCCAGCGAGGACACTCCCGAGAAGGTCGATCCGACCACTCTGAAGCGGTCGGAACTGATCGCCACCGCCACCGCCTGGGCCCTGGCCACGCTTATTCCCTCCGAGGCCGACGATCTGCTCGAAGTGCAGGTTGCCGGCGCTCTGGAGCGACTGCGGCTCGACCAGCGGATCGTTGTCGATCTGCTCGAGACCATGGATCGTCAGATGGAGGATATCGACCTGGCGCTCCTGGTCCGGGATGCCGACATCATGCTGGGAGCCCAGCTCGACCGGGAGATGAGCGCCCTCTCGACCCTGATGCGGCTCGCTCCGACCGGGATCGATTCAGCCGCGACGGTCGACTTCCGGTCCGCCGTCACCCGCGCCCACGCCCAGCTTGAAGCAGTGGGAGCTGTTCTTCGTCAGCGCGTGATGGAGACCGAATTGAATCGGATCACCGGTGAGCGCGGGATCGTGAATCTCCCGCAACTCCTCCCGATCGCCCGATTGCCGGAGAGGGAGGAAGCAACCGGCCTGATCCTCCAGCGGGCCACCCGGGGTCCGATCACCGATGACTGGTTCCTCGATCACCTGCCGACGGCGCGCCGGCTCTGGTACCAGGAGGGCGCAGGACGGAGCCTGTGGAGTGATTCGGTCGCACGGTATGAGATCGTGAACCATATCAACGGCACCCGCAGCGCGCTCGACATCTGGTACGCGGTCAGTTCAGCCTACGGGGTGATACCTCTGGCGGTGGTCGTAACCTATCTGAAGGACCTGCAGACGGCCGGGCTCGTCAGCGACGTGAGAACGAGGTCGGGAGGATACCGCCAGGAGCCTGTCGGGTAATCAGCGGAAACGGATCCCCAGCCGCAGCTGCATCCGGAGGTCGTTGCCAGGCCGGGAGCCGTCACTGACCGCCTCCAGGCGCATGAAGAAAGGCCCGGTCTCGACTTTACGGCGGGTGAGCGCGAGGGTGTCGACCAGGTTGAAGAGGTAGGCGCCCGCGATGAGATAACCGGCCCGCTTCAGACGTTTCTCCACTGACCGCCGCTGGGCGAGAGCCCTGATGTTCCGCCTCCGGTCAGGCGTCAACCTGGCATAGAACTCTTCTTCTGTCACCTCGATCCCGCTGATCTCGAACTGGTACTCATTGGCCCCCCAGGGCAGGACCGCCTGGTACATCTCCCAGTTGAGTCGGTACTGGTCGGGATCGGGTGTGGTGGCCCTGTAGAGCAGCGCCGCCAGCACGACCCCCGCGCTGACCGCGGCATGCAGCGGCTCCCCCTGGTTCAGCTGTCCCATTCCGGGCAGGATCAGTGAATAGAAGAACGCCGTGTCGGCCGGCGCGTAGTTCCGGGGGTGTGTCAGGATACGGGCGAGGGCAGTGATCCCGGCGACAACGCCCTCTTCGTCGGCGTATCGCCCTGACTCAACCGCGTGGATCGACTGTTCCTCCCGGCTGAAAAGCATGAGCGAGACCTCGAACCAGCCGTCGTCAGCCACATTGACAACGCCGCCGATGATGAAGGATGTACCACCGAGTGCGGAGAACTCGACCAGCTCCGATATCCTGCTCAGTACCCCTCCGACCGTTCGCCGGCCCAGCTGCTGTTCCACCTCCTCGGGGGTTGACAGCCGCTGGCGGATGGAGAGCCGCACCCCCGACCGGAGCGCATCCGTCAACCGCTCCGTGAGTGAGTCAAGGCCGGCCGGAACCCTCACCGGGAGAACCATGACCTGTTCGACATAACCGACCTGGGCCGATGTCTTCACTCCCGGGATGAGAGCGGCGACCGTCATCACACCTGTCGCGATCAACATGATACGCCTCATGATCACGGCTCCCAGCGACCGTACCAGAGCCGGTGCTGACTGTGGTCGTAGAAGCTGATGTGAAGCGTGCCGGCCCCGTCGATGTGCAGCGCCCATTTGCCGAGGTGATCGATATCTCTGACGGTCGTCTCCCGCCTCCATCCGTCAGACCGCAGGCTTGATATCCCGAATCCGTCTTCCAGCGGATACAACACCCACAGGATTCCTGCCGGATCCCGCCCGATCCGGACCCGTCCCTCTTCAACTTCGCGCGCCACCCGACCGCCGGCCAGGTCGATCAGGTCCCCGTTGCCCCTGCGGTAGAGAATGTGCCTCACTCCGGTCTCATCGTAGTCCATGGCGAGTGACTGGTAGGTGAATTCGTCCCGCTGGAGCCCCTGGACCAGGGTGCTCTTCGTCCATGTCCCCCGGGGATCGGTTGCGGTGAAGAGTCTCAGATCGAACCTGGTCAACCGACTGCTGGTACTGCTCGCGAAACCGGCGATAGCCGGGCCGGTCGGGCCCCAGGCCAGGGCGAGTACCGAACGGGGACGACTCATGGTGATCTCACCCTCCAGAGTCCAGTCGCCGGCCCCGCCGATCCAGTACTGGACCCTGCTCCGCTCCGCCATCAGTTCCAGCAGGTGGACACCGTCACCGCGAGCGTCGACGATCGCCTCTTCGCCCGAACTCTTCCACGGATCGAGCCGATCGTATCGCCAGAGGGTACCGTCGAAGGTGGCGTAACGCAGATCCTTTACGAAGATGTCCTGCCAGGCGGCATGGAGGGTGTCGCCGGGGCCGCAAGTGAGAGTGACATCACGCCCCTTCCAGCCGATCGTATCGATCCTTACCGATTCCCAGGCGCGCGGCGCCGTCCGTCGGGCATGATAGAGTGAGAGTTCATCGGCATCATGGTGGAGAATGTGGACGGTTCCATCTGAAGTGGTGGTCAGGGAACTGTGGAGACCGACCTGCAGCCCCGTCGCGACAGGCTCAAAGGTCCAGCCGTTCCCGCCCGGTCCGGTCGGGGTTCTGCTGCACCCCCACCCCGCGACCAGCAGGAGGGCCATGCCGATGTGCGAACCGACGCGCTTCAACTCACCCCGTCACCTTCCTGAGCAGACTTACATCGTTCTTCGACCTCGGGGAAGTGACCTTACATCCTCATCGCTCCCGCCCATCGCAGGCACTATATTCGCAGACATAGCCCGTAGCAGTTCTACCAATATGGAGTCAATCGCTTCAATCTCACTGCTGAAAAGGCGCTGACAGGTTGGCATACGAAGGCATTTCGAAAGCGCTCCTCGACCGTCACAACGTCGATGTAGGCGACCGCATCATACTCCAGACCCCGCGCGGTCCCTATGAGGGGATCATCATGCCGCGCAGCGAACTGGGCGATGGCAACCACATCGTCATGAAGCTCGTCAACGGCTACAACGTCGGCATCAGGCTGACCGGCACCGAGACGATCGAGAACCTGGAAGCCAGCCAGGATGTGGGCGTCTACAAGGGCCGGGAGCCGGTTTTCGACGGATCGAAGCCGACCTTCTCCATCCTCCATACCGGCGGGACGATCGCGAGCAGGGTTGACTACAAGACCGGCGGGGTCGTGCCCGCCTTCACGCCGGAGGAGATCCTCGAACTCTTCCCCGAACTGGAAGAGATCGGGAACTTCCGGGCCTACCTCGTCTCCAACATGTTCTCCGAGGATATCGAATACGAACACGTCGTCAGCCTGGCCCGGGGGATCGAGAAGGAACTCGAACTCGGCACCAGCGGGGTCGTCATCACCCACGGCACCGACACCATGCATATCTCCTCGGCCGCCCTCTCCTTCATCGCCCAGAAGCTGCCGATTCCGGCGATCTTCGTCGGTTCCCAGCGTTCCAGCGATCGGGGATCCAGCGACGCCAAAATGAACCTGATGAGCGCCGCCAGGTTCGCCACC
>JALGWK010000188.1 GCA_025774205.1 bacterium | reverse complement strand
ATACTGCGCCTGCGGGAATCCGGTTACTACCCGACGAGTCTGGGACGGCTGATATCAACCCTTCCCGGAGGGATGGGGAAGCTCCTCCAGTCAGTCGGTCGCCGTTTCACCGCCCGGGCGACTTTTCGCACGTCAGAGGTGGAGATCGTGTCAGAAGGTGGTCTGGAAGGCAGTCCGGTAATGGCCCGGGTACGGTATGTCGTGGTGCGGTCGAACACCGGCGCGCGGGTAGCAATACGGGAGTTTCGATGATGACCGGAATGCAGATCAGAATCGCGCTGGGCGCGGATGAGATCACGGCGGTGCTTCCCGATCGGGAACTGGTCATACCGCTCGATCCGATCCTGCACCCTCGAATCGAGGATCCCGGCCCCGCTCTGCGGCAGGGATTCGGACGACTCGAGACAGAACTCCGGCGCGAGTTTGGTGAAGAGCGGCTCACGGGAGGGGTCCGCCTGCAGGTGGCACTGGTTCCCCCCCTGAGCGAGACCCGCCTGATCGAGCTTCCACCCCTTCGTACGACAGAGGTCGAGGCGGTCCTCCGCCGGATCGCTCCCCGTCATTTCCTGGGCGGGGGACGGGATCTGATAGTGGGGGGAAAGCGGTTCGGTAAAGGAGTGATGGCGGATACCGCGCCGGTCTTTACGGCTGCCGCGAACCGGAACCTGGTCGAGGCCGTCCATCGGGCGGTCGAGTCGAGGGGCTGGCAGCTCGAACGGATCGTTCCCGCGCAGGCGGCCTGGATTCACGCCCTGCAGGAGGCAGCACCGCTCCCATCGGCGGACCGTTCCGGGAACGGTCGGGAAGTGACGCGCCTGGTGGTCGCAGTCGTGGGAGAGGTGGTCTACCTGGTGCGCCTGGTCGGCAGTCAGCCCGACCTGCTGCGACGGACAGCGAACGGCGATCTGCCGGAGATAGTGGCGGCTACCGGCCCCGAACCCGGTCGGGCTCTGGTACTGGCCGAGGGGGAGATGCGGGCTCGTCTGGTCCACGCCCTGGTCGAAGCGGGTTGGGTGCTGATCTCTCCCGAGGAACACCGAACTGCCGGTATCGAGGCTGCCCGCCATACCGCCGAGGCCCTGCCGGAACTGGTTTCACCACCGCTGGCCCGGGCGCGCAACCGGAAGGTCAGGCGCCGTACCAGGATGATGCTGACGACGGCAGCCCTCATGCTGGTAGCCGCGGCACCGGTACACCTCTGGGGCGTGAATCGTGCCCTCGATGAGGTGCGGGCCGAACGCGCCGCCCTGCGACAGCTGTTTGCGCCTGCGCTGGAGCAGCGTGACACACTCGATCGGATGGTTGAGCGGATCGAATCTCTTCAGGTTGTGGAACAGGCCACCACCCGATGGACTGCCTGCCTGGTGGAGCTTTCAGGGCTCCTGCCGCGGGATACTCATCTGGTTTCTCTCCGGGGAGAGGGAGAGAGGGTGGTTCTGGAAGCAGTGGGGGAGCGTGCCGGTGAGACGTTATCAGCCCTCCGCCGGGCCTCAAGCTTCCGGGATGTCAGGATCGAGGGACTGATCCAGCGTGAGCTTGAGGGAGGCGAGACCTCCCGGGAGCACTTCACTCTGAGCCTGGTACTGACGGATGGAGGTGACCGATGAGTCCCCGGGATCTGTGGGACCGCATCAGGGGTCGCCTCGACACTCTTTCTCCCCGGGATCGCAGGGCGCTCGTAATCGGAGCGATTATCCTGATGCCCGCGCTGGCATGGTCAGGCGTGGTGCAACCCTGGCTGGGGGCCCTCGAAGATCTCAAGGACCGGTTGGCGGCAGAGCAGAACCTGCTGGCGCGGGAGCATGGTATCCTCCGGGAGGCACCCGACCTGCCGGCGCTGATCGAGGTCGCTCGCAGCGAGATCGACCGACTGGAAACGCGGCTGGTCCGGGCAGAGAATCCGGCCATGGCTGAAGCTGAAGTGTCTTCCCGGCTGGAACGCCTGGCCAGGGTGAACCGGGTTCTCCTGCAGGAGGTCCGCTCCATCAATGGCTCACCCCCCGGGTCCGCTCCGGACGGAATCGTACCGGTCTACCTTCGCGTGAGTGGTGAGAGCGATTTCGAGGGGGTACTCGATTTCCTGCGCGGAGTTGAGCAGGACCAGCTGCTGATGAAGATCGACGAGGTCACCCTGGGGCCGGCATCGGCCGGCGGTAACTCGGAAGATGAACGCAGGAACGGTGTGCAATCCGGCGCGATGAGGTTCACCACGATCGTGGTGGCCTTTATGGTCGAATCCCAACCTGACGGAGAGAACTGATCGGGAAATGAAGTGATTCGCGGGTGAGCACTATACCATGGAGACTTGCTGATGAGATGGGCTATCGATACACGGAAGATGGCGGGCGCGCTCGCTCTCGCCGGGGGTGTGCTGGTGCTGGGCACTGCTCTGGCGCAGGCCCTCCGACCTGAAACGGCGCCCCTGCCCGAAGCTCCGCCTGAGGTACTGCCTGCCGTCGATCTCGCTGAGCAGGGCACCCCCCCGGTGCCTGCCGCGAGTCCGTCACCAGCCACCAGTTCGATCTCCGACGAGATCGTCAGGGAGGCTGCGAACCAGGCTCCCTTCGATCCCGAACGCCGGCCGCCGACGCAGCGCTACCGGCTCCCCGGTGAGCGGCAGCAGGTGGTCGAAGAGGAGCCTCGCTTCGAGATGCCGCCGGTGCCCCCGCTCCGGGTGCTGGGCACCATTGCCGGTCCCGGCGGCGGAATCGCCGTACTCCAGGAAGCGGGAGAGCAGCCGAGGGTGGTTTCCGTGGGGCAGACGATCGGGGAGTATCTACTGGTGGCAGTGCGGGAGGAGGCCGTGACCGTGAACCTCCGGGAATGGGAACTCGAGCTGACGCTCGAAGAAGGCAATATGGAGGTGGTTGCGGAGTCCGAGGGCAGATCCGGGAGAAGCAACCGAAGAGAAACGAGTTCGCAGGAGAGGCAGCGGCTGCTCGAATCCCTGGCTCGCACCTGGCAGGAAAGACTCGGGAGTGGTTTTCGGGTACAGATTGATGGAGGTCGCGCTTACATCATCGGGGCCGATGGGACGCGCCGGGAGGTCCAGGTTCCGGGCAGCACAACGGGCAGGACGACTCCAATCTTGCGCGGCACCAGGATCATTCCTCCGGACAGTCCGAAGGAGCAGAGTGAACTGACAGGTACAAGCAGAGGCGGATACTGATCATGGAACCATTCAGGCGAATCGGGAACACGGCCCGGACAGGCCTGATCGGGCCCGGCACCTGGTACAGATTTGCTGCCTTCAGCCTGTGTCTGCTGGTGGTGGCGGCGGCACCCTTGCGCGCTCAGCAGCTGCGTCCCGGGATGCAGCGCGGTCAGCGGGCCGCAATACCTGACAGCATGATCACGCTCGATTTCCAGGATCTTGAACTGGGATATGTGCTTTCCGCGCTGGCCCAGGCCGGGGGGCTCAATCTCGTATATCACGATCTTCCCAGTAAAGCGGTGACGATGCGCACGTCACAACCGATTCCCCGTTCCGACATCCCCCGGGTGATCCATGCCCTGGCTGCCGCGAATGGTCTGGCCGTTACCGAGGAGGGTGGATTCTTGAGCGTCGTGGGGGGGCTGGCCGATCCCGATCCCCGACAGCTCTATATCTATCGTCTCCGTCACGCCCGGGCCGCGACCCTGGCGGGCACTCTCCAGACGGTCTTCGGCGGTAACGCCGCTTCGACCGGAAACACCCGGGCCAGCGGACTACCTCAGACCCTTTCGGGGCAGCTCCAGCTGCTCCAGCAAGCCGCCTCGGCGACTGGCCGACCGGGTACTGTCGTCTATACTGGAATGGGCGGACTCCAGATGGACGTGCTTATCGTTCCCGAGGAGGTCACCAACTCACTGCTGATCCGGGCCGCTCCCGCCGACTGGGAGATAGTCCAGCAGGCTCTGGAGGCCCTCGATCTGCGCCCGCTCCAGGTCGTGATCGAGGTTCTGATTACCGAAGTGCGGCGTACCGATGATCTGGACCTGGGTATCGGGCTGACAGCCGAACGTTCGACACCGGGCAGTCAGGGTGTGCTTGATCAGCCGAATCCGACCGCGGAGAGGGCTGATACCTTCCTCCTCAATATCACCGGGGTTGGCAACGTGGACATCCAGGCCTCACTGGCGGCGCTGGCCGCCACCGGAGAGGTGCGGATCCTCTCCCGCCCCGTGATAATTGCCCAGAATAATCAGCCTGCCCGGATCATCGTCGGCAGCCAGCAGCCCTTCATCCAGTCCTCCCAGCTCCTGGTCGGGGACGTCACCGGCACACCCTATCAGACGGTTCAGTACCGGGAGGTGGGGACGGTATTGAATATCCTGAAACCCAGCTGCTGGCCATGAACGGACAGACGGTCGTAATCGGAGGCCTGATCGACCACCAGATGGAAAAAGTCCGCACCGGGATCCCCATCCTGAAAGACATCCCGATCCTCGGCTTCCTCTTCGGCAACACCAGGGAACGTCACGCGAGCAGTGAACTCTTCCTCTTCCTGACCCCGTATATCGTGGCGACTGATGTGGACGCGGAACTGTTCCGTCAGCGGATCGAGGACCAGCAGGAGACGATCCCGCCCGATGTTCAAAGTCGGAATCTCACGCCGCCTGTTCCTCCGGTAATTCCACCGGTTATCCCACCGGTGATCCCACCGGTGATTCCATCTGAGGAATCGTGCAGCCCCGGTGTGATATCGTACCTTCCGCATGGTGGAGCTTCCCGGTGAACCTCCCCGACCTTGATGCGCTCGAGCCATTCTCGCCGGAGTTGAGCGACGAATACCTCGAGCATCATGGTGTGCTCCCGCTGGGGATCGAGGATGGCCGATTGCTGGTGGCGACCTGGCACGACGAGGTGGATCCCCAGGCGCTCGATGACCTGCAGCTGCTCGGCCAGGCACCGATTGAGCTGGTACACATGCCCGAAGCCGATCTGCGGGCTGCGATACAGCGCATCTACGCCAACAACTCGCTGACGGCCGAGAACCTGATCGCCCATCTCTCCGAGGAGACCGTCCGCGGCGAGGGCGAGATGGATGGCGTTCTCGACGATCTGGTGGCGCTGGCCAACGAGGCGCCGGTCGTCAAGCTCGTCAACCTGCTGCTCCTGGAGGCCCTCGAGGCACGAGCCTCGGATGTCCACCTGGAGTCTTACGTGGGCGGGCTCAGGGTCCGATACCGGATCGACGGAGTGCTCCAGGAAGCCCCAGCGCCGCCGCCCCGGTTGTCGGCAGCGGTGGTGAGCCGGCTCAAGATCATGGCCGAACTCGACATCGCCGAGCGACGGGTACCCCAGGATGGGCGTATCCGGCTGAACATGCGTGACCGTCAGGTGGACGTGCGCGTGTCGACCCTGCCGACACTGCACGGCGAGAGCGTGGTGCTGCGTCTCCTGGACAAGGAACAGGGCCGGATCTTTCTGAATGAGCTCGGGATGTCGGATGAGACCCGCCAGCGTTTCGAGGAGGTCATCACGCGGCCTCACGGTATCGTGCTTTCAACCGGCCCAACCGGCTCGGGGAAGACGACCACGCTCTACGCGGTCGTTGAGAAGATCCGAACCGGCAGCGAGAAGATCGTGACCGTAGAGGATCCGATCGAATATGAACTGCCGGGAGTGCCACAGGTACCGGTGAACCCGAAGGTGGGGCTCACCTTCGCCAACGCCCTGCGGTCTATCCTCCGCCAGGACCCGGATATCATGCTGGTAGGGGAGATCCGCGACCGTGATACAGCCGATATAGCAACCCATGCGGCCCTGACCGGGCACCTCGTCCTGTCGACGCTGCACACCAACGACGCGGTCACCGCTCTCACCCGTCTGGTTGATCTCGGGATCAAACCGTACCTGGTGGCCAGCACGGTGGAGGCGGTCCTGGCCCAGCGACTGGTGCGAAGGATCTGCACGGCCTGTTCAACTCCAGTCGAGATGAGCCTCGAAGAAAGAATGGCCCTGGGGATCGCGGAAGGGGAAGAGCTGCCGGTCAGACATGGAGCCGGGTGTGCCGATTGCCGGGGTACCGGATACCGGGGGCGAACGGGGATCTACGAACTGCTGGTGATGGACGATGAGTTGCGCTCAGCCCTGGGTAACGACACAAGCGCCGTGCAATTGAACCACCTGGCCCGTCAGAAGGGTAAACCACCTGGCCCGTCAGAAGGGTATGGTACTGCTCCACGAAGATGGCCTGCGCCAGGTGCGCGAGGGGGTAACGACCGCGGCCGAGGTCCTCCGCGTCGCGAGGGCCTGAATCGCGGACTGACCAGGTGCCGTAACATTCTGTACCATCACGCGGCAACTCCCGGATTGGCATAGAGCAGGTCACTTCAAACAGGTATCTTAATCGTATTCATTTCATTCCTTTTTGCACACAGGTGCTTATGCTCAGATCATCCGATCGGGTCCATGAAATGGAGGCTGGCTGGGCGAGGTCGCTCTATAGCACAATGGACTATCCGGAAGCACTGGCCCGGTTCACAGCCCTCTGGAATCAGGCGGAATTGCTGAGTCCGGGAATGGGACAAGCCTGGGAAGAGGACATTAAAACAGATATCGCTCTCGCAAGGATCCTGAATGGGCTCACGTCAAACACCTGATTTCGCTGAGCTTATCATCCGTGTATCAAAAGCTCTCAGAAACGAAGATCTACCCTTCATGCTCATCGGAGGTCAGGCGGTACTTGTTCATGGTCTGCCCCGACTGACCGAAGACATTGATATTACTCTTGGCGTTTCCCCAGAGGCGTTACCGTCAGTTCTCGAGGCCTGTCATAAAGCGGATCTGGTGATCCTTCCGGAAGAACCGGAATTATTTGTGAAAGAGACCTTTGTGCTCCCTGCCAGGGATTCTGCATCATCGGTACGGATCGATCTCATCTTCTCTGATCTCCCGTATGAACGGCAGGCAATTGAGCGGGCCATCAGGGTTGAACTCCACGATGCCTCCATTCCCTTTGCCTCAGCCGAAGACCTCATCCTCCACAAGCTGTTCTCAGGTCGACCGCGTGACATCGAGGATGTGCGGGGGG
>JALGWK010000187.1 GCA_025774205.1 bacterium | reverse complement strand
GGCATGATGATGATGAAGGGGATCAGCAGTTTGAACATCGCCGCGAAGAGGATCCCGCGCTGTCCTTCAGCGAGGCTCTTCGAGCCGAGGGTCCGCTGGGTGATGAACTGGTTCAGACCCCAGTAGAAGAGATTGGGTACCCAGATGCCCACCAGGAGAATGGTCCAGGGGTAATCGACATGATTGGCCGGCAGGATCATGTGGAGTTTGTCGGCATTGGTCGACAGGAACGGTGCAACCCCTCCCACGGCCCTCAACCCCAGCCAGGTGACGAGCACTCCTCCCATCAGGAGGGCGATGCCCTGGATCAGGTCGGACCAGACCACCGCTTTCAGTCCGCCGTATATGGTGTAGGCGCCCGCCAGCAGTCCGATCAGCCAGATGCCGAGCAGGACATTGATCCCGAAGATCGCCTTGAGGGCGATCGCTCCCGAGTAGAGTACGGTGGCCATCGCCACGACCACGTAGGCTACCATCATGAAGACCGCCATGATGGCCCGGGCGGTGGCGTTGTAACGGTACTCCAGGAACTCGGGGATGGTGTAGATCCCGCTGCGGAGGAATCGCGGCAGGAACCAGATGGCCACGAACACCAGTGTGATGGCCGCGATCCACTCGTAGCTGGCCACGGCCAGTCCGGCGCTGCCGAATCCTTTCCCCGCCTGACCGACGAAGTGCTCGGATGATATATTGGAGGCGATGAGGGAGAACCCGACCAGCCACCAGGTCAGACCTCTCCCCGCGAGGAAATAGTCCTCCGAGGTGTCTTCCTTGCGGGAAGCGTAGAGCGAGACCCCGATCACGAGGGCGATGAAGGCGATGAAGGCGATGGTATCGAGGAAGTTGAGCTGCATGGAGCCCTCCGCGCGATCGGTTGCCGAGCCGGAGAGAATGTATCAGAGAATCGAGTTGTCTGGTAAGGGGAACGGTCGGGGGTAAACAGTACCGGCACCTTCGTTCGTCATCCGGAACGGAGGGGGGTCTCGGCAAGCCTTTACCTTAAAGGCTCACGGTGAGGTACCTGAGATGAAGTTCAGACTGCTTCTGCTGCTCGCGGTTCTCTGCGGAGCAGCATCATGTGACATTTTCCGTCACAAACGGGAAGATCCCGGTCCGCCACCGCTCCTCACGGCAGCCTCCAGCGAACTCGTCACCACCAGGTTCAATGCTCATACACTGGCGACAATCGATCCGGAAATAAATCAGGTCTACTGTGCCACCTTCGCTCTGGCCTGGAACACTCTGATCGACTCGGTCATGGGGGAGCCGATCGAGCTGGGAGGCGTGCAGGCTACAGAATTGACCATGGCGACTGCCGAGGGGCTCAACGAGCGTCTCTTCGAGGCCGGATATCTGGACCCGATGTCCTATGTCGCGCTGGCCGATTTCGTCGGCAACTTCATCGAGGGAAGGATCCGGGAGGCTCTCTTCCAGACATTCGGGGACGCTGCCCCGTCACCGCAGTTCGACGTCCAGGATACGCTGGCGGTCATCTCCTACGCCTACCTCCTGAAACGGCTCGACTTCGAACACGTCTTCACGACCATCGAACGTCCCCTCCGTTTCAATGGCGACGCAAACCAGAAGGTCCATGCCTTCGGGGTCGAAGATGATGAGAAGGGCAGCAAAGCCGCCGACATGCTGGGCCAGGTGATCGTCAGGGGCTTCGATTACAGCGGTCCTGACACGGGACCGGTCGTGGAGATCACCACGAAATCGGATCGGGACCACCTGATCCTGGCGATGGTCGCACCCGGTGCGACCCTGCAGGAAACCTGGGAGCGGGTATTGGTGGTTGATGAGGAGTACTCCGATCACACACTCACGACCGGGGTCGATTTCAAGGTTCCCAAGATCAATTTCGATCTGACCCACAGGTACGGGGAGTTGATGTACGCCCGGGTCCTGAATGAACCGTGGGACGAAGATGAGTACGAGATCCAGGAAGCCCTCCAGAACATCCGGTTCCAGCTCTCGGAACGGGGGGCGGTACTGGAATCGAGTGCCACGATAGGAATGGCCCCTTCCAGTCCGCCAAAGAGCTACATCTTCGATCGGCCCTTCCTGCTGGCGATGATCGAGGGAGCTACATCTTCGATCGGCCCTTCCTGCTGGCGATGATCGAGGAGGGGGCCGAGCAGCCGTATTTCCTGCTCTGGGTGGCGAACGCTGAACTCCTGGCGCGGGTGAAATGACAGGGATGACCGGGTGATTGAAGGAATGGCTGAAGGAACAGGTGGGGGAAAGGGTCGGGTGATTGTAGACTGATGACCATGACATTCTGCGGCATATCTGATTCGGGGCGGAGGTATATCCCGACGACCGGCATCCGTTCGGCACGTTCCCTTTCAGGTTCAGTGCTGGCGCTGCTGACCGGTCTCCTCCTGGTCTGTTCCGGCCCTCTGCCGGTCCGGGCGCAGCAGGAGATGGCCCGGGCGGCGGCCCTCGCAGATTCGGGGATGGCGCACCTGGATCGGGGCGAACTGGACAGCGCCCGCGCTCTGTTCGAGCAGGCGCTGGCAGTGAGCGACAATTACTTCCGGGCGGTGCTCGGTCTCGGACGGATCGCCCTCGAACTGGAAGAGGATACCCCGCTGGAGATCCTGAATATCTTCCAGGAGGCAGTCAGGCTGATGCCCACGAGTTCCGAGGCGCACTACAATCTGGCCCTCTCATTCCTGCATATCGCCCGGGTGGATCCCATCCGTGGTGGCGTGCGCAGCGCGAGGAAGGAACTCGCCCTGGCCATCGAACTGAATCCCTCGCATCCCGATGCCCACTACCAGCTCGCTCTGATCGTGTTCGACCGTCTCGATGTGCCCCGGCCGGAAGAGGCGCGTGATCTCCTCATCCATCAGGTGGAGGCGGTGCCGGCCCACCGGGATGCCTGGCAGAAACTCCTCGACGTGCATATGGCCCTGGGGGAGTGGGATGACGCCGCCCGCGCTGCCGGGGAACTGATCACTCTCGATCCGGAGGCGACGGAAGCCTATCCGCTCCTGGCCGGTGCGTTCTGGCAGGAGGAGCGGTTCGACGAGGCCATGCGGGTTTTCGAGAACTACTTCGGGATCCTGGACGCGGACGAACTGGGACTCTATCTCAACATCGGCTACATCCTCACACCTGATGAGCAGCGGGAATACAGGACCCTCGATGACGAGGGGCGGATCTCCTACCGGAACCACTACTGGGCCCAGCGGGATCCCGACCCGAAGACGCTGGTGAACGAGCGTCTGCTGGAGCACTTCATCCGGGTGGCCTGGGCCAGGCTCGAGTTCGGGGAGGATTGGCCCTGGGACGCGCGGGGGGACTTCTACGTCCGATATGGAGAGCCCGATATCCGGACCGGTCAGGGGCGTCCCTTTCCCGAGGATTTCATTGACGACGATCCCTTCTTCAGGCGAGCCAAACGGGAATTCTACGAGAGCATGGGGCTCTCACCCATGCAGGATACGATCAGTGCCAGTGATGGGATCGGCGGCCGCCGATCCGGATTCCAGGATGCCAGCGGGGATACTGGACCGGTCGGCAGCGTCGAGCGTACTCCCGAGCGCTGGATCTACCGGGACCGGGGCGTCGACATGGTCTTCAACGACCCGGTGGGTCGCGGCAGGTACATGCTGACCAGTAATCTGCATCGCCAGCTCATGGAGCAGATGGAAGAGCGCCTGCCGATCATGAGTCCCGAGGAGGACAAGATCGAGTATATCGATCTGATGGACGTGGCCATCACCTTCAGGGGCTCGGACGGATTGACAGCCGTTGAATACGCCTTCGCGCTTCTTCCGGAGGAATTTGGATCATTCAGGAGTCTGACCGGAGCCTGGACAACCCTCGACGTGGATGTCCGGCTCTTCACTCCCGGGTGGCATGAGGTGACTTCGACCGGAGACGCTGCCCGCCGGATCGAAGTGGTGCCCCAGGTGAGGATCCGGGGCATCCCGCTCTTCGTGGATGCGACCAGGCTCGAGGTCGAGCCCGGCGAGTACATCCTCGCCACAATGCTGACCGATCCGGAGACCGGGCGGCGTGCGGGATCTGAAGAACAGATTGAGGTTCCCGACTACAGCGGTGATGAGCTGATGGTGAGCAACATCCTTCCCGCTGCCCTGATCACCGAGGTAGGGCCGGGACGGGAGGGGAGATTCATCCGGGGCGACCTGGAAGTGCTGCCCCTGCCGGGACGCGCCCTGCAGGCCGACCAGCCCCTGTTCATCTATTACGAAGCGTACAATCTCTCGAGGGACGAGTTCGGCGCTACCGATTACCAGGTGGAATACGCGATCTCTCAGGCTCCGGAAGGACAGGCGCTGATGACGCGGCTCTTCCAGGGGATCCGGAGTATCGTGACCGGGCGGAGAGGCCGGGTGCGGATCGCCAGCAGCGTCACGCGCCAGGGGATCAGTACCGATATGGCTTCCTATCTCGAGATAGATCTCAGCGATCTGAGAGCGGAGACCTGGGAGCTGCGTCTGACGATCACCGACCTGCACACCGGCGTATCCCGATCGAGTTCCCTGATCTTCCGCACCCTGCCGATCAGAAACGAACAGGACCGACAGCCATGAGAAAGAACCCAGTGTCATGTCACTAGCCATGCCGAGATCGAAAACTTCCCTGCTGACCCTCCTTCCGGCGGTCATGATCACCCTCCTCCTGAATCCGGTTGCCGGGGTGACGGCGCAACAGGGCGGGGAGGATCCGCACGCCGCTCTCTGCGACTCCGGTTTCGTTCATCTCGACAACGATGACATCGAGGGAGCCAGGGTCTTATTCGAACAGGTCATCCGCCGCGATCCGCAGTACCCGCGCGCGCTCCTGGGCATGGGTCGGGTACTGCTCGGCGTCCGAACCGGAGGCAGTCGGGCGGTCGAATACCTCATCCGGGCCTCGGAGGCGCTTCCCCTCGACATATCCGCTCATTACTGGCGGGCCCTGGCCCACATGCGTCTGGCCGAGCGGGATATCGGGCAGGACAACATAAGGATGGCGCGATCGGAACTGCGCACCGTCCTCGACCTCGATCCCTCACACTCCGACGCGCGTTACCGGCTCGGTATCGTCCATTATGAGTATTTCGAGGAGTACCGCGAGGCGAAGCAGGAATTCGAGAACCAGATTCTGGTGAACCCGGGGCACCTGGAAGCGCGGCTGGTACTGCTGAAGGTGCTGATGGAGATGGGGGAGTGGAATGAAGCGGTGACCTCGGCCGAGGCGCTGATCGAGAGGGATCCGGAAGTGTTCGATGCCTATCCCTACCTGGCCGGGGCGCAGTGGAAGGCGGGGAACGGTGACGAGGCGATGCGGGTATTCGAGCGTTACTTCGCCATCGTGGGAGAGCGGGAGGTGAACCTCTACCTCGACCTCGGCCTGGTCCTCGACTCCGAGGAGATGGCGGAATACGCCGCCCTTGAGAACGAGGGCAGGCGGGCCTACTGGGGGCACTACTGGCGGAGCAGGGATCCCGATCCGAAGACCGACGTGAACGAACGCCTGCTCGAGCACTACATCAGGATCGCCTGGGCCCGGATCGAATACGGGCAGGACACCTGGCCCTTCGACGCCCGCGGCCGGCTCTATATACGGTACGGCGAACCCGATTACCGGAGTGGACAGGGGCGACCGGTCGCCTGGTCCATGGTCGACGGCGATCCTGCATGGACCAAACGGAAACGTGATCACCAGGAGGAGATGGGCTTGCCCTCGCTGATGCTCGAGTTGAGTGTCTTCGACGCCGACCACTGGGATTATCCCCTCTACATCCCCAAACCGCTGATCATCGCCACCGCCGAGTCGATCAGGGCCGTGAATCCCATGGATACTCTGCCCGATGTCTGGGAGGCGGCTGTAGCGATCGCTGAAGGGAAGGCATTCCGGGGGGCGTCGTACGCCACTCCCGAGCGGTGGGTTTACGCCGACGAGGGGATCGATCTCAACTTCGAGGATTTTGCCCACTCCGGGATCTTCACCGTCTCCGGTCCGCGCAGCCGCATGGTCGTGGAACAGATGGAGGAACGGCTCCCCTCCCTCAGCGAGGAGGAGGACCGGATCGAACTGATCGATCCGATGGACTCGGTGATCACCTTCAGGGGCGAGGAAGGTCGGACCGCGGTGGAGTACGCCTTCGCCCTGCTGCCCGATGAGTTCGGATCGTTCCGGAGCATGACCGGGCTGTATGCCACCGTCGACGTGGAGGTGAATCTCTACAACGAGGCCTGGGAGCTGATCGCCGGGGCGGGGGACAGACGCCGCCGGCTGGAGACGATCCCCCAGGTCACCATCCGGGGCATCCCCCTCTTCGTCACCCGGAAACTACCTGCTCACCACCCTCCTGCTCGACCCTGAAACGGGTAAGCGGGCCCGGGCCGAGGAGAGCGTCGAACTCCCCGACTACAGCGGCGATGAACTGATGATGAGTAACATCCTCCCGGCGGCGTATATCGGCCTGGCCGACGAGACCAGCCGGCCCGATTTCGTCCGGGGCGATCTCGAGGTCCTGCCGCTGCCGGGGCGGGCGATCCAGACCGATCAGGCCCTCTTCATCTACTATGAAGTGTACAACCTCACCCGGGACGAGTTCGGGGCCACCGAGTACCAGATCGAGTACCTGGTAAAAGAGGCTCCGGAGAACCGTCGCCTGGCGACGAGGCTCTTCCACAGTGTACAGAGTTTCCTCGGCCGGGGCCGCCGCCCGACCGGCGTGGCAGCCACCGTCACGCGGAGCGGCATCCGACCCGATCTCTTTTCCTACCTCGAGATCGATGTCAGTCAACTCGAGCCGAAGACCTATATCCTCGAGCTTCACGTCACAAACCTCAACAACGGCGAGAAGACATCCGGCTCCCTCCTCTTCAGGACCCTGCCGCCTATGCCCGTCCGCAGAGAGTGAGCGGGCTTGAAGAGGTTTCCACCTCTGTATACTATCCGGTGATGACCATCCCGGGAGGTCGTCTCCCGGGTTCGAGGTATATCCGATATACGGGAGTTCGCAGCCATGTCGCGCCTTCAGCTTCCCCGCAATCTGCTCGCCCTCCTGGTCGTACCGGTCCTCCTCGTGAGCACCGGGTGCGGCGGGAACCGACCGGAAGGTTCACGGGTCGCCGACCTGATCGTAACCGGCGGCCAGTTCTATACCATGGAAGAGGATCAGCCGTGGGCTGAGGCAGTGGCCATCCAGGACGGCCGGTTCGTGGCGGTCGGTTCACGGGCGGATGTAAATCGCTGGCGCGGCGCTGGAACCCGCACCCTCAACGTGCAGGGCGCCTTCGTACTGCCCGGGCTCATCGACGGGCACACCCATTTCAACTCGGCCGGAAGACTCCTGCTGGGCGTCAACCTCCTGGCGGTGAGCGATGAGCAGGGCCTGAGGAACGAGTTGAGGGCGGCGGCGGAGCGGATGCCGGAGGGAAGCGCGATCACCAATGGCATGTGGGGCGCCTACGAATCGTGGGGGGCCGGCACTACCGGGGAGGAGAAGGATGAGGCCGGGGAACTGGAGAACCTCTTCCGGCCCGACCGGGGCATGATCGATCCGGTGACACCAGGGCATCCGGTGCTGATCAATCGCTGGGACAACAGCATGTACCTGGCCAATTCACTCGCGCTCGAGATCGCCGGAATCGACGGGGACACCGGGGAGCCGCAGGGTGTGACCATCCACCGCGACCCGGGAGGTGAACCGACCGGTCTCTTCGAAGGGAACGCGATGGCGATCCGCCGACTCTTCCGCGATCTGCCCTCGTCCTCCCACGAACTCCGACTGGCCGAGTCCCGTATGGCTCTCAGGGACATGGCCGCCTCCGGGATCACCCAGATCCATGATATCACCCCTCCCGATCAGCTGGCGATCTTCCAGGAACTCTATGCCAACGGCGAGTTGACCGCCCGCATCCGTCCCCGGCCGACCCTGGAGAAGGCAGAGTTCCTGCAGCGGGTCGGGATCAGCGAAGGGCTCGGCGATCCCTGGCTCCGCTTCGCCGGCCTGAAGGACTTCATCGACGGCATCATGGGCACGCACGGAGCGATGTTCTACGAGCCCTACAACGACTCCGGAGAGAATGGGGTATGGCGGGTGAGGATGACCCCCGATCCCGGGATGGAAGAACTGATCCGGCGGGGGTTCGAGGCCGGATTCATGCCGCACATCCACGCCATCGGCGACAAGGGCGTCGATACCCTGCTGACCATGTTCGAGCGGGTGATCGGTGAACTGGGACTCAAGGATCACCGGGCCCGGGTCATCCACGCCCAGGTGGTCCACGACAAGGACTTCGCCCGGTTCGGGGAGCTGGGACTGGTGGCCGAGATCAATCCCTACCACCTCTCCGATGACATGCGCTGGATGG
>JALGWK010000186.1 GCA_025774205.1 bacterium | reverse complement strand
GGAGTTCATCGAGCGTATCGGCTGGCCGAAGTTCTTTAAGCTGACCGGTATCGAGTTCACGAAGGAACACATCGATGACTTCAGGTTCGCGGGCCTCAGCTTCAAGCGGTCCGCTCATCTCAGGCACTAGTGTCCTGAGTCGGAAGTCCGTTGCATAACCGAGGGTTCCGCTGCGTTGCTCCGGCAAGGCGCTACGACGAGGCATAGCGGTGGCTATGGCGAGGAGAAGAGGAGGCAAACGATGGCTGTAACGACTGAAGAAGTCGCGGATGCCATGTACGAACTGGTTGCTGAGTACCAGGGCAGGAAGAAGTTCAAGCCGGGCGACCTGATCAAGGCCATGATCGAGAAGTATGGTGAAGATGAGGTCGACAAGAAGTTCTGTAAGGGCGCGATCCGGACACTGATGGACTCGGGTCGATGCGTCTACACCTACTTCGGTGGCAGTTTCATAGAGGTCCCGCACGAAGAGGGCATCGCAGGCGGAGGCTGATTCCTCTGTGTTGCTGAAATGCCTCTCCGGGGGGCGGGCATCTCCTGCCTGTCCCCAGCAGGGGATCCATGTCTGGTCAAACGAGCGATCGAACGTCGCAAGAGGTGAGATATGTGCGCAAAGAAGGTGGTGAAGAAGCGGAAGAAGAGTTTCTCAAGCATGGGTTCGGGAGCTGGGGGAGGTGATGTTTCTTCGCGACGTCCGGTACATATTGAGAAAAAACCGCCCTGCGGTGTCACCTGCCCCAGCGGTAACCGGATCCGCTCGTTCATCACGACCATCACACAGGCCGAGAAGCTCGGCAAGACACACGACCAGGCGATGCGTGAGGCGTGGGAGATCTACACCGATACAAGTCCGTTCCCGTCGGTCTGCGGTCGGGTCTGTCCCGCTCCCTGCGAGACCGAATGCAACCGGAAGGACCTCGAGGGGGCGGTCGGTATCAACAAGATCGAGCGCGCCATCGGTGATTTCGGTCTCGAGAACGATCTGCCGCTGGTGAAGATCTCCGGGGAGGAGAAGCCGGAGAAGGTCGCCGTGATCGGGGCCGGACCGAGCGGCCTCTCGTGCGCCTACCAGATGGCAAGGCGTGGTTATGGGGTCACCGTGTTCGAAGCGATGGAGAAACCGGGCGGCATGCTGTTCTGGGGGATCCCCGGTTACCGTCTTCCCGAAGAAACACTGATGAAGGAGATCCAGAAGATCCTCGATATCGGTGTGGAACTGAAGTGCGGCGTGAAGGTGGGTGTCGACATCACACTCGATCAGCTGAAGCAGGACTACGACGCTGTCTACGTGGCCCTCGGGGCCCAACAGGGGGTGACCCTGGGAGTCGACGGTGAGGAAGCGCCCAATGTGTTCTCCGGGGTCGACTTCCTGAATCGCTTCCACCATGGTGAGCAGCTCGATCTGGGCAAGGATGTGGTCACCATCGTGGTCGGTGGTGGTGATACCGCCATCGACTCTGCCCGGATATGCAAGCGACTCGGCGCGAACGTCACGATCCTCTACCGCAGGACGAAGGCAGAGATGCCGGCGATCGAGGAAGAGATCGACGAAGCTCTCAACGAGGGGATCATCATAGAGTTCCTGGCCGCTCCGATCGGTTTCAAGAAGGGCGACGACGGGCTCGTGACGGCCATGGTCGCCATCCGGATGGAGCTGGGCGAGCCCGATGACTCCGGTCGTCGCCGGCCGGTGCCGATCGAAGGCTCCGAGTTTGAGATCCCGGCCAGCGCCGTCATCTCCTCGATCAGCCAGCAGCCTGACTTCACCGGATTCGAGTCACTCATCGAGGGACGCGACTGGATCAAGGTCGACGAGAAGGGTGAGACGAAGGTCGAGAGCGTCTATGCCGGTGGTGACACAATCGATCTGGCGCTTGTGACTGATGCCGTAGGCCACGGCCGCAGGGCGGCAGAATCGATGGTAGAGCGGTTCACGGGTGTGGAGAAGGAGGCCGACAGGAGAGAGGTCATCCGGACCGACAAGATGTTCCTGGATTATTTCAGGGAGACCCCGATGGAGCGTGTCGAACCCAACCTTCTCGAGGTTGCGGACCGGATGGACGATGTAGACAAAGAAGTCAATCTGGGCCTCGACGCAGAGCAGGTGATCCAGGAATCGGCACGGTGCATGAGCTGCGGCCAATGTTTCTACTGTGAGAACTGCTGGCTCTACTGCCAGGACCAGGCCATCATCAAACCGCAGGGAACAGGCGAGCTCTTCCTCTTCAAAATGGAGAACTGCACCGGTTGCGATAAGTGCGCGGAGATCTGTCCGTGCGGCTTCATCCAGATGCAGTAACGGTATGAACGCTCCCCGGGTCCTCGTTGCCGGTCTCCGTGGAGGCAGCGGTAAGACGATCATCTCCCTGGGACTCACCGGAGCGTGGAGGAAAGGGGGGCGCGTCGTCGCCCCCTTCAAGAAGGGGCCCGATTACATCGACGCGGCCTGGCTCACCGCCGCAGCCGCCAGACCGTGCCGGAACCTAGACCTCTTCATGCACTCTCCCGACACGATCATCGACTCCTTCCTCGCCTCGAGCGGATCTGCCGATATCTCGGTCATCGAAGGCAACCGCGGCCTCTTCGACGGGATGGATGTCGCCGGCAGCTGCAGTACGGCCGAACTCGCCAAACTCCTGAAGGCCCCGGTCATCCTTGTGGTTGACTGTTCCAAGGTGACCCGGACCGTCGCGGCGATGATCCTGGGCTGCCAGAGACTCGATCCCGAAGTGTCACTCGCCGGTGTAATCCTGAACCGGATAGCCGGTCCCCGGCACCGTCGGGTACTCGAGGAGTCGATCACGGCCGTGTGCGGTATCCCGGTCGTCGGGGCGGTGCCCCGCCTGCCGGAGGAGTCCTTTCCCGAACGTCATCTCGGTCTGGTCCCGCCCCCTGAACATCAGGGTGAAGAGATCTCCCTCGACAACACCGTCGCGATGGCTGAGGAGCACCTTGATCTCGAAGCCATCCGGTCGCTGGCCGATCAGGCCCCGCCACTGGAAGGCACCACCACCACCACCACCACGGTTCAGGTGGCCCCGGTTGGTGTGAATGAGGGAGTCGAATCGCGCGCAGACATGACACCACCGATCCGGATCGGTGTCTTCCGTGACGCGGCGTTCCAGTTCTACTACCCGGAAAATCTCGAGGCCCTGCAGCGAGAGGGAGCCGAACTGGTGGAACTCTCTCCGATCACGGAGAAGGCTCTCCCGGAGGTCGACGCTCTCTACCTCGGCGGCGGCTTTCCGGAAACGCTGGCTCCGGCCCTGGCCGGGAACGACTCGTTCAAGGAATCGCTCCGTAAGCAGGTCGAAGCTGGACTGCCGGTCTATGCCGAATGCGGAGGAGCCGTCTACCTCGGACGGACCCTCTCTTACGAGGGAAACGAATACCCCATGGCCGGGATCCTCCCCGTTGACTTCACCTTCTCGACCCGCCCCAGGGGACACGGTTACGTTGAGCTGGAGACCGTCTCAGAGAATCTGTTCTTCGCGATGGGGGAGACCCTCAGGGGTCATGAGTTCCACTATACCGGGGTGGAACAGGAATCCTATAATGGGCTGTCTTTCGCGTTCCGGGTGCTCCGGGGCCATGGTTTCGACGGTGAGCGGGACGGTCTCTGTCACCGGAACGTGCTGGCCGCCTACACCCACCTGCACGCGCTGGGTACGCCGACCTGGGCTCCCGCGCTTGTACGGGCGGCGCGCGGGCATCGTTCAGCAGATCGTACAGGGGTGGACTCCGATACCGGGAAGGGATAAAGCGTGGCGATCATCACCATCTCAAGAGGGGAAATGAGCGGCGGCGAGAAGCTGGCGAGCTGTCTCGCCGATGTGCTCGGTTATCGAGTAATAGCCAGGGAAGTACTGCGAGAAGCTGCCAGAAGTCTGGGCGCATCACCGGAGTTACTGACGGTGAAATACGAGTCAGTGCCGGGATTATGGGCACGCCTGACTCACGAACGGGAGATCTATACCCTCGCGGTACAGACAGCTCTTCTGAAACACTGCCTCGAGGATGATCTCATCTACCACGGTCTGGCAGGGCGGTACTTCCTGAGCGATTTACCGGGGGTGTTGCGCACGCGTCTCATCACTCCAATGGAAAAACGTGTGAAGGCCGTACGCAGAGTGCACCATCACATGAGCCTGCAATCGGCAGAGCATTTCCTGAAAGCACAGGACCGGGACCACGCCCGATGGGTGAAAACCATGTATGACATCGATGTCGATGATCTCTCGACCTTCGACCTGGCGTTGAATCTGGAGGCGATCTCGATCGACACGGTGTGCGCGATCATTACCGAAGTTGTGGCAGAACCAGCATACCAGCGGACAGCAGAAACAGTCGCGGCTCTGGAAGAGCGGGAATCTGAGTGCCGTGCGCGTCTCAAGGAGGCGATTTCGAAACGTGACTGAGGCAGGATCTCGCTGGTGGGCAGATCGGATCCAATCGGGAATACCCGATTCGATCTTACAAACAGAACAGGGGAAATGAAGCGTGGCGATCATTGCGATCAGTCGAGGGACGAAAAGCGGTGGCCTGGCGATGGCGAAATGCCTTGCTGAAGAACTGGGCTATCCCATCCTCGGTCGGGAAGTGGCCCAGGAAGCGGC
>JALGWK010000185.1 GCA_025774205.1 bacterium | reverse complement strand
GGGACGATCGCCAGCCGGGCCGGAAGATCGACCCAGGTGAGCGGTTATTCCATCGGGTTCACCGGAGAACAGCTGCTGGAGATGATCCCGGGGGTGGAGGAGATCGCCGACGTGACGGTGGAACAGTTCAGCAACATCCCCTCGGGTTCGATGTCGGTACCCCGCTGGATCGCCATGTCGAACCGGATCACCGAACTGCTCGAGGGACCGGATGCGTATGACGGAGTGGTCGTGACCCATGGAACCGACACGCTCGATGAGACCGCCTACTTCCTGCATCTCACCGTGAAAAGCATGAAACCGGTCGTCTGCACCGGCGCCATGCGTCCCTCATCCTCGGTTTCCGCCGATGGCCCGATGAACCTCTACAACAGCATCAGGCTCGCCGGTGATCGGGAAGCCGTTGGCATGGGCGTGATGGTCATGCTGAACGATGAGATCAATTCCGCCCGGGAAGTGTTCAAGGGAGACACCCACCGGTTGGAGACATTCCGCAGCGGCGCCCTCGGACTCCTGGGCTGGGTAGACAGTGACGGGGTGGTCTTTTACCGGAAGTCGCTCCGCAGACACACCGCCGAATCGGAGTTCGACGTCAGCGATCTGACAGATCTGCCTCGGGTCGATATCGTTTACACCTATATTGGTGTCGACGAGTACGCGGTGACAGGATTCGTTGAGGCCGGCGCGAAAGGTCTCATCATCGAGGGAGTCGGAGCGGGTGGGGCGCCCTCATCGTTCCGACCGGCGTACCGACTGCTCAGCAAAGCCGGGATCGCGATCATGAGGGGTTCGCGTACGCCCGACGGGCGGGTAACCGGCGGGGTCGATACGCTGCCGGCGCACAAGGCCCGGATCCTGCTCATGCTGGCCCTGACGGTCACCGACGATCCCGGTGAACTCCAGCGCATCTTCGGGGAGTACTGAGATGGCAGTCCCGTTCGATCCATTCGAGTACTATCAGAAAGCGGTCCAGTACCCGGCCTCCGATATTGATATCTTCCTGGATGTTTACCGTAAGGTGTACGACAGAGATCCCCTTTTGATACGTGAGGATTTCTGCGGTACCGCTCTGTTATCGACAACATGGGTAACCGGAGACGACGCCCGGAGAGCGATCGCGATCGACCTTGACCGGGAACCGCTCGACTGGGGTCTGGAACATAACATCAGACCGGCCGGCAGCCCGGTGGAGGAGCGGATCGAGCTGATCCATGCGGACGTCCTCGATCTCGAACCGGGTCCCTCGGCGGACATCGTCTGCGCCATGAACTTCAGCTTCAACATCCTCGATACCCGGGAGAAACTGATCCGCTACTTCCGGAGCGTGGCGACATCGGTGGCCGCGGACGGACTCTTCGTCGTTGAACTGTTCGGCGGGACAGAGGCCATCGTGGCCGGCATCGAGGACCGGGAGAAGGATGGCTTCACCTATCGTTGGGAGACAGAGTGGTTCAATCCGATCACCAATCGGGCCCGATGCCATATCGGATTCCTCCTTCCCGATGGTACCGCCATGGAACGGGCCTTCTCTTACGATTGGCGGCTCTGGTCGTTGCCGGAAGTGACCGATGCCCTGAAAGAAGCGGGATTCGGATCGGTCAGGATCTTCTGGGAGGGGGTAGATGAAGATGGAGCGGGCACCGGCGAATACCGGGAGACGGTGGAGGAGGAGAACCAGGAGACCTGGCTCGTCTACGTCGTCGCGAAAGTGTGACAGATGAAGGCTGACAGCGTCACTCATCTGTAGTTCATTCTACGGGATTGTCCGGGGTCGACAGCGGCCTTCCGGACAGCAACCGGAATCGAAACAGTTGTACGCGTGAGAGAAGGGGGCTCAATGACCGGGATCGTTGGATATGGCGCTTACCTGCCACGTTACCGGATTACGGTCGAGGAGATCGCCAGGCAGTGGGGCAAGGACCCCGACTCGATAAAGAACGGCCTGCTGGTCAACGAGAAGACCGTACCCGGAATGGATGAGGACACGATCACCATCTCGATCCAGGCGGCGAAGTACGCGGTACAGCGCGCCCGGATCGATCCGCAGGATATCGGGGCTGTCTATATCGGATCGGAATCGCATCCCTACGCCGTGAAACCGAGCGGCACCGTCCTGATCGATGCCCTCGGGATCGGGCCTGATGTCCACACGGCCGACTACGAGTTTGCCTGCAAGGCGGGCACCGAGGCGATGTACGTGGCCTACAGTCTGGTGAAGGCCGGGGAGATGGAGTACGCCCTCGGCATCGGCGCCGACACCTCGCAGGGAGCCCCGGGAGACGCGCTCGAGTACACCGCGTCAGCCGGCGGCGCAGCCTTCATCATGGGCTCTGAGAGGGTGATCGCCGAGATCGAAGCCACCTACTCCTACACCTCCGACACCGCCGACTTCTGGCGCCGTGAGATGCGCGAGTACCCGAAGCACGGCGGTCGCTTCACCGGCGAGCCGGCGTACTTCAGGCATGTTCTGGGCGCGGGTGGCAGGATGCTGGAGCAGACCGGCCTGAAGGCCGAGGATTTCGCGTACGCGATCTTCCACATGCCGAACGGGAAGTTCCCGCTGAAGGCGGCCAAAACCCTCGGCTTCACGAAGGAACAGGTCGATCCCGGCTGGGTGGTCCCCTGGATGGGCAACACTTATTCCGGGTCCTCCCCGACCGGATTCGCGGCCACCCTCGATATCGCGCAGCCCGGTGACCGGATCCTGCTCGTCAGCTTCGGTTCGGGCGCGGGCAGCGATGCCTTCGTCTTCAACGTCACCGATGAGATCGATGCCGTCCGTGATCTGGCCCCCAGTTTCAAATCCCTGCTCGATGACCACAAGATCTACCTGAACTACGGCGAGTACGCCAAGTTCCGGGGCAAGATCCTGATGAACGACTGAACCGGCTGATACCGATCAGCACGGTCGATGGTCACGAGTACAGGCAAGGAGTAGAGAGTATGAAAGAAGTTGCGATCGTCGGCGTCGGGATGACACCGTTCGGTGAACTGTGGGACAGGTCGCTACGGAACCTGTTCGCCGAAGCCGCCCTGGCGGCGATCGATGATGCCGGTGTCGATCACATCGACAGCATGTACGTCGGTTCGATGTCACCCGGTCTCTTCGTGGGGCAGGAACACATTGCCGCGATGCTGGCCGACTATCTCGGAGTGGCTGGTATCCCTGCCGTCCGGGTGGAATCGGCCTGCGCCTCGGGAGGGCTGGCGGTGCGATCGGCCATCTTCGAGGTGGCCTCCGGCGCGAGCGATATCGTCCTGGCGGGCGGGGTCGAGAAGATGAACGACGGAGCCGACGCCACCTACGCGCTGGCCACCGCCTCCGACCAGGAGTATGAGGCCTTCCAGGGCATCACCTTCCCCGGTCTCTACGCCTTAATCGCAAACGCGCACATGGCGAAACACGGCACGACCCGGGAACAACTGGCCGACGTGGCGGTGAAGAACCACGCCCACGGCGCCCTCAACCCGAAGGCGCAGTTCCCCTTCACGGTCACGAGAGAACAGGTGATGAACGCCACCATGGTGGCCGATCCGCTCCGACTGCTTGACTGCTCACCGGTGACCGACGGCGCCGCGGCGGTGATCGTCACCACCCTGGAGACGGCGGAGAAACTCGGTCAGCCGATCGTGAAGGTGATCGCCTCCGGCGCGGCCACCGACGGCATCGCTCTCCACTCGCGGAAGGACGTCACGACCATCCCGTCGGTCGCCCTGGCCGCGGAGCGGGCTTTCGCCCTGGCCGACCTTACCCCGGAGAAGATCGATGTCGCTGAGGTACACGACTGCTTCACCATCGCCGAACTGGTGGTGACCGAGGAACTCGGTTTCGCGGAACGGGGAAAGTCGGGCGAGGCGGTTTCGGCCGGTGAGACGAAACTGGGCGGGCGGATTCCGATCAACACCAGCGGCGGACTCAAGTCGAAGGGGCACCCGGTCGGCGCTTCCGGGGTAGCCCAGGTCATCGAGATCGTCGAGCAGCTGCGCGGCGGTGTCGGCGACCGGCAGGTCGAGGGGGCCCGTTACGGGCTCACCCAGAACATGGGCGGCTCCGGGGCGAGCTGCGTGATCCACATCCTGGAGGGCGTATCATGATCACACCGAAATATACTCGTGAGATCCCCCAGCGGTATCGCCTGGAAGCGGGGAAGTGCGCGGGATGCGGTTATCTCGCCTTCCCCCCGAGGATCGTCTGTCCCGAGTGCGGCTCGCGCGAGTTCGAGACCGTCAATCTCGACGACACCGGCACGATCATCACTTACACGGTGGTGCAGGTGGCATCCGACCAGTTCGCGACCGAGGTCCCGCTCCCCATCGCCATCATCGAGACCGACGATGGCGGTCGGCTCACCGCCCAGGTGGTCGACTGCGCACCCGACGAGGTCGCGATCGGGAAGAAGGTCAGGCTGATGTTCCG
>JALGWK010000012.1 GCA_025774205.1 bacterium | reverse complement strand
CATGATACCGCCCCCCGCCAGAGCCCCGATCAGGGACTCCAGCGGGGAGAGATCTCCGGGTACGATCGAGATCAGCAGGCCCAGTCCGAGCAGCGGCAGGGTCACCCGGTCGGGTAGCAGCCGGTGCTCGAGATCGATACCGACTCCGACCACCAGGGTGGTGGCGAACGCGGCGTCAGCCAGAAACGGCCACACCTCTCCACCGTTGAACCACCAGAGGCCCAGCCAGAGCAGCGCTACCGCCCCTTCAACCGCAGGGTAGCGCGCGCTGATCCGCTCTCCGCAATCGCGGCAGCGTCCTTTCAACAGAATATACCCGACCAGCGGGACATTGTCATGCCACCTGACCGGCTGATTGCAGTGCGGGCAGTGTGAGGGAGGTGAAATGATCGACTCACGTCGAGGAAGTCGATGAATACAGACGTTGCAGAAACTGCCGACTGTCGCGCCGAAGACAAGGGCCACAAAGGGCCCCAGATATGTTACTGCCTCTGTCACTCAGAGATCTCCTGCCCCCTGGGCGGGACTCTCCTGAACCTCATTCCTGAAACAAATATCCGGCAGGTCTGCAGCACCCCGTCCACCCTGTCCAGATACGCAGAAAGCACCGGGCGGCGGTGAACCGCCGCCCGGTGCTTTCCCGGGTTCTTTATCAACGCCTGGTTACGGCGTGATCACAGTCGGTGTGACGTTGATCACCGTTCGGGTTCTGTCATTCGCCTTGCCCGTGAGCACAAAGGTATCCTCCGTCGCTCGGGCGTACGTGTTGAATGCCCAGGCTGCTTCAGCAGCAGCCGGGATCATTCCGTAAGGGGATAGGATCGTCTGCAACGTGGCCATGCTTGTGATGTCACCCGTGGCCGGGTAGGCCGAGGTGTCGTTCTCCGCCTGGTACATACCCAGGAGGTTCTTGATGGTGGCAAGTTCGGCCTTGGCGGCACCGATCTTCGCCTTGTCTGATACACCCTGGAACCGCGGGATCGCGACAGCAGCCAGAATACCGATGATCACGATCACAATCAGCAGCTCTATCAGGGTGAAACCTTTCTGATTGCGCATTACCGAATCCTCCGTCAAACATGAGTACAGCAGCATTGGGACGAATTTCTCTGATCCTGTAATGTAGCAGATATCGTGCCAAAATGGGAGATTCCAGCCATGATTTCCAGGCTGATGCTGCAATATCTTGATAATCAATAACTTACAATTATTTGCTGCAGCTCCCGGGCTGTCACAGTAATGACACACCGTGGAGACAACCGGCATCCGGGCTCTCAGCCCGCCCCGAGAGCATTGCAAAATGCAATGAGCCTGTCGGAGAAACCGTCGATAGCGAGGATAACGCTGGCGGAGTGTTTCTCCGACAGGCTCCGGGACTCAGCCGATCAGAAGCGGACCCGGAACCGGAGCGTGATGACCGCCTCCTGATTGGCCTGGATCGAAACGGCCGGTAACGGCTGGAACTTCCACTGTCGCAAGGCAGTAAGGGCGGCCCCCTCAAGAGTCGGATCACCCTTCTGGAGGGGTCTGATGGCCGTCACCTCACCGGTTGGTGTGACCGAGAAACGGAACTGCAGCTTGACTTCCCGGTCGATTCCGGCCGGATATTCCGGCAGTACGCTGCGGACCACGTCACGATTCTGTCCGATCCACTGGATCTGCCATGGCGATTCGGTACTTCCCCCACCCCCGGCAGCCGTCTGATCGGGCCGGATCAGGCCCTCCGGCAGACCGGTCGAGGGAGGGAGGAGACGGTCACCAGCAGTCGTGCCCGGCCTGGTCGTCGGGCGTTCCTGGCCCGCGCGCTGCAGTTGATCGATAACCCGGGAGGGTTCGATCCGGGGCACATCGGCCTCCTGCCGGCTCGACACCGCTACCGCCTCATCCGGTACCCGTATCGGGCGGCGCTCCGGTATCGCCACCGAGGTACTCGACTCGATCTGCTCAGGAGCGCTCGAGGCCGGTACGCCGGCACTCTCGCTCTCCCTGAAGGAAGCCATGCTGGCAGAGAGGTCGAAAAGGATGACCTCGCTGTATTCTTCGGGCAGCACCTGAAGTTCTATACCGATCGTCAGGAAGAGAACCGCCAGCAGGGTGTGGAAGAGAGCCGACAGCATCCAGCCCTGGAAACGTCTGTCATCCAGGCTGAATGTCATGTTGCGTGACAGGGCATAAAGGTCACCCTCCGCCTCCCTCCTCTTCCTTACGGGTGGCGATCAGGAAACGCGCGGCACCGACCCGCTTGGCGATGTCCATCACCTCCACCGCCCGCCGGAAGGGAATATCCCCATCAGCTCGCAGGATGATGTCCTTTTCGGCTCCCTGCGCCAGCTCCTGCATGAGCCGGGCGGGGAGTTCGGCCAGTGAGACAGGCTGGTCGTTCAGGTAGACGCCGCCGCTTAAAGGGATGGTCACCGTCAGGGTTTCCTGATCCACCGTCTCGGTCACCTGCGCCTCGGGGAGATCCACCTTGATCCCCGGCTGGAGGATGAAGGTGCTGCTCAGCAGGAAGAATATGAGCAGGAGCATGACGATATCGGTCAGGCCGATGGCGCTGAACGTATGGATCCGCTTCCGGCTCGTTTTAATGTCCATACTCCGCCTCCTGGAGGACGTCCCCTCCATTCATGACGGATTCTCCACCCAGCAGATCGAGCAGTTCCATGCTCGACCGTTCCATCTCGAACACGAAGTGCTCCACCTGCCCCACCAGCCAGTTGTAGAAGATGAGTGCCGGGATGCCTACGCTCAGGCCGGCCGCGGTGGTCATGAGCGCTTCCCAGATACCGCCGGCCAGCACGGTGGCGTTCACCTGACCGCCGAGACCCTGGATCTCCATGAAGGCCCGGATCATGCCTGTCACCGTTCCAAGGAAGCCGAGGAGGGGCGCGATCCCGGCCACTGTAGCCAGGGCGCCGAGCCCCCGCTCCAGTTTGTAGAGTTCGGCCTTGCCGGTCGCCTCGACAGTCTCCCGGATCAGGTCGCGGCTGGCGCCTGCCCGGAGCACACCCTCCTTGATGAGGCGCGCTATCGGCCCCGGCGTCTCGTCACAGACATCGATCGCTCTCCCGATCTCTCCGCCCCGGAGGGCCTGTCGGACCCGGTTCATGAGGGTGCCTGTATTGACCCGCGCCTTGCGCAGGGTGAGCCAGCGTTCAGCAACGATCCCCGCCCCTATGAAGGAGCAGATCGCGATCGGGATCATCAGCCAGCCGCCACTCACCAGGATATCGAAGATGTTCATCCACTACTCCTTCTCACAAAACCGGTCCACCGGCACTCTCGAAACTCTGCCCGGCGTCACTCTCGGTGCCGACGTTTGCTGCCTGACATGACACTTCAGAACCGAAGCGAAATCCCGAGGGCGGTCGTTCGTCCCGGCATCGGGTACCCTTCCCAGATTACGATCTCCCGGTCGAGCACGTTCCTCAGTTCCAGCCAGACAGTCAACAGATCACCGAACTTACGGGCTGTTCGGAGGCTCAGATCAGCCGCCGGCTCGAGTCTCCGGGAGGAGAGTCCGGCACTATCCCCGTACCGCTCCCCCAGCCATATAACCTCGGCACCCAGCTCAATGTTCCACGGTCCGACCGTGTTGATCCCGCCCGTGAATTCAAATCGCGGGATATGCGGCAGTTCCTCGATCCCTCCCCCCCCGGTAACGTCCCGGAGCACGACTTCCGAAGAGAAGACAAACCGCTCGGATGGATCTCCCCGGAGGCCCAGTCGGGTCTCGTTCAGACCGGGGGAATCGATGCCGTCGAGCATGAAGAGCCCGCGGCTGTTGCTTTCGTTCGTCAGGTCAACCCGCCGCCAGACCGGCATCAATTCGAATATCCGCCGGGCCACCTGGAACTCCATTTCGATCCTGGGAGCCACGGTGTAGGTAAGACCGATCGCCAGGTTGAATCGCTCGCGACGAGGAGTGACCGTAAAACTGTTGGCCACAAAGGGATTCGCGACCCGGGCCGCGCTGAGGGAGAGATAATCGATGGCGGGATGATACCGGACGTACATCCTGAACCGATCGGAATACCGGGACGAGAAGCTCACCCGGGGCCAGATCCGCGTGATCGTGGACAAACCGTCATTGAGCTGGTAGACGACCGCGCCCAGGTGGAAGTTGCGCGCTTCACCAACGAGCGTCTGCATCGATACTTCACTCGTGACCAGGCTGACCGTGCGGCCCGGGAGGACCCCCTTGACCCCATCCCCCTCGGCCCGTCCGGAAAGGGCAAAGATCGTCCTGCCGGTGACCCATTCCAGGCCGAGATCGGCCCAGCCGCCGTTGCTGCCCGGCTCAAGAGTGGTCGGTGCCTGTCTGGTATTGTCCCGCAGTTCCGTGTGCCGACCGCCGGCACCCGCCCGGAAAGTGAGTCCTCGCCGGAGCGTGCTCTCGAATTCCAGCCCGTACGTGCCGTCGATCCAGGTGCGGGCGGCGTCAGCCGGGGCTGCCTGCAGTCCGGGCAGTCCGGCGATGGTGATCGCGTCGCCCCACTCCTCCTGCCGGCCGCCGGAGAACCCGGCCCGGATCCTCAGTTCAGTATTGGTCCCCAGACGACGGATCAAGGTCGCCCGCCCGAAACCTTCCAGCGCGGCACTGTTGTCGATGTGCTCCCTGGTACCCGCCCCGCCGGCTTCGGTCACCAGACGCCATTGCCGAAGGTCGGTCCAGTACTCGGCCCCTCCGAGATAGTCAAAGGTACCGCCCCGCAGATACGCCCGCGCCTGCCGGCCGGGATCTGCATTATCCCTGGCGGCGAAGGTTCGACCACCGCCCAGACCTGTCCGGCTCTCCAGCTTCTCCCCGAGCGGAGCGCCGATCTCCCGTTCGAGGGCGGTCCGCTTTACCGATGTGAAGAGCTTGCTTCCCTCCCTGACCATGGCACTGTCACGACCGAGGATCACGATGTCGGGCAATGCCAGCGGCGGCAGGGTCTGTCGTTTGCCGCTGGTGTCCTGGACCGCCTGCTGCGTCACCTGCCCGGCGGCCCCGACCGGCAGCAGGTTCCATCCGGCCGCAGCCAGCAGGAGCATCAGCGCGACCGATCGCGTCATCTCACACGCACGCCTTTCCGATCCGCTTCCCGATCCGCTCATCGCGCTCACCTCGGCAACCTTTCGATGGACGCCCGGGCCAGGGCCGCGGCGGGAGTATCGGGATAATCATCGAGCACCGTCTGGAAGAGGTCGCGGGCCTTGCCGTATTCCTGCAGCCGCACGTTCGCTTCACCGGCTCGCCAGGTAGCCATCGCGATCCAGTCAGTGAAGGCGGGATAGACGTATTTGATCCGGTGGTACTGCACTTCCGCCTCGGCCCATCGTTCCTGGGCGAAGAGCACCTCTCCGGCCAGGTATTGCGCCTCGGCGGCCAGTTCGTCCGTCCGCTCAGCCAGGATCGTGTTGATCTGTGTCCGGGCGATATTGTAGTTGCCGCGTGTCAGGGCCAGTTCGGCCATGCGGAGACGGCCCTGGGCGGCCACCGGACTCCCCGGGTAGTCATCGATCAGCCGTCTCAGTTCGACTTCGGTGCGGGTCGGATCTCCCAGCTCAAGATGGCAGCGGGCCAGGAAATAGAGCGCTTCGGCCCGTTCCGGTTGGGAGGACCTCGTAAGCGGTTCGAGGACCTGGATGGCTTCGCTGAAGGCCTCCCGCTCATAGAGCAGCTGACCCAGCCGGATCCGGGCTTCGTTCGTGAATTGACTCCCCGGGAAATCGGTCAGCAGGGTAATGAGAGTTCGTTCGGCCCGGCCGTCATCATCGAGTTGCTGCCACGCCCGCGCCAGCCAGTAGGTGGCCTCCCCGCGAACCTCCTCCGAACCCCGGCGACTGAGGGCGTCGAATACGTCGGTCGCGTCACTGAACCGTTCCTGGTTGTAGAGGAACTCCCCCTGCTGGAGCCTCACCCGGGACTCCACCGCGGCGGGAGTGCCCGCCTGCAGCATGTCAGCCACCACTCCCTCTGCCTCTGTGTCCCGTTCGAGCTGGACCAGCGACCACTGCATCCCGCCGATCGCTTCCGCCAGCCAGTTCTCGTCGGGATGCGCATCGGCCACGGCGCGATAAGCGGCCAGGGCCTCCTCATACCGACCGGCGTTGTAGAGCGCGTCCCCTATCCCGTAACCGGCATCGGGTTCGTATATCGACGGCGGCCTGAGCGCCTGCACCTTGCCGTACTCTTCGATCGCCCGGTTGTACTCCTCCATCCGGAAGAGCGACCACCCTCTCCAGTAGAGGGCGTCATCGTAGTATTCGCTCGACGGGTAACGGGCCACGATCCGGCCGAGGATCGCCAGGGCCGACTCGTACTGCCCGGCCCTGATGTAGGCATCACCTGACGAGTACGCCACCCGGTCGGCATCTGCGGCCGCCGGATTGCGGTCGAGCACATTGCTGTAGGTGACGGCAGCGTCCCGGTAGCGGTGAAGGTTGAACCAGGCGTCCGCGATACGGAGGTGAGCGTCCCGTTTGAGGGTCTCGTCACCACCCCCGGCGGCTACCACCCGGCGGAACGATTCGATCGCCGAATCCCACAGATCCCGGGAGAAGAACGACCAGCCGACACCATATTCGGCGTCAATGGTCCGTTCACCATCCGGGAAGTCCTGGAGGTACCGACGATAGAGTCCTTCACTCTCCCCGTACTCTCCACTCCGGTAGACAGCCTCGGCCTGGAAGAAGAGGGCGTCAGGCGCCATCGGATCCGCGCCGTTCTCACGGCGGTAGAGGGCAAATCCTTCCGCGGCCTCGGTGAGTCGACCCAGCTGGAAGAGGCAGTACGATCGCTGGAAGAGCGCCAGGGAGGCAGTGGAGGCGCCGGGCCAGCCGGTGATCACGGCCTGGAAGGCATTCGCGGCCTCGATCCAGTTGCCCTCCGCGAGCCAGCACTCGCCGAGCAGTTCCGCGGATTCGGCCGCCAGGGAACTGGTCTGATAGTCGGTCAGGATGCGCTGGAGTATCTCGCGCGACCGGGCCCAGGCGCCCTGGCGGTAGCGGATCAGAGCCGCCTCCAGGAGGGCGTCCTCAGACCATTCATCAGCGGGGTAGCGGTCGGCGGTGGCGAGGAAGGCATCGAGGGCCTCATCCCCCCGTCCCGCTTCCTTGAGGGCAACCCCCAGCCGGTACTGCGCTCCGCCGGCGACGGGACTGTCGGGGTACTGTTCGACCGCCGCCGCGAAGGCCGTCGCTGCGGAAGCGGCCTCTCCCTCCTTCAGATATGTCCAGCCGATGGCGACCCGGGCCTCGGGCGCGGCTTCATGGTCGGGATGATCTCCGGCAACCCGTTCGTAATGGCGCCGGGCGAGAGTGTACTCCTCCAGGTGGTAGTACGATTCGCCCAGCAGGAACCCGGCGTTGGCCGAGACCTCGGGACCGAGATCGAGCTGGATGACCTGCGTCATCGCGTCGGCCGCCTCGGAGTACTGCTGCATGGCGAAGTAACACTGCCCCATCTTGAAGAGACATGTGGAGAGCAGATCGCTGCCCATGTATTCATCCACAACCCGCTGGTAGTACGTCACCGCGTCGCCATACTCCTCCAGTTCCTGCGCGATCCAGCCCATGCTGTAGAGGGCGTAATCGGCGACCGGGGAGTCGGCGTTGTTGTGGTAGACGCTCTGGTAGGCCTGACGCGCCCGCTCATGGTCCCCCTGCCGGAGCCGTGATTCCCCCAGCCAGTAACTGGTCCGGTCGAGCAGATCGGAGTCGGGCCGCTGCCGGGCAAGCCCTTCGAAATCGGCCGATGCCGCCTCGTAATCCCCCAGCTTGAAATACGCTTCACCCCGCCGGTAGAGAGCCTGGTCGAGGAAGGAACTCTGCGGGTAGGCGATCGTGAAGGCCCGCAGCAGGTCTACGACCTGCCGATATTCCCCTTCTATAAAGCGCACCTCCGCCTGCAGCAGGCGGACCTCCTCGATCCGTCTGGAGGTCGAATGGGTGGAGAGGAACTGGTGGATCTGATCGAGCGCCGTCGGGTAGAGGCCGTCGGATATCAATCCCCGGATGAACCGGTAATCCTGTTCAGCCCGGTCGACCTGGATGGAGGGAGAGCTGACCGGCACCCCATTCTGGGAAAGACCGGTCCGCGGGAGGAAGAGGGTGAAAGCGATGATCGCCATGCAGACCGGTCTGATCCGACCTGGTGCCCTGTCACGCAACAACCGTCGCATTCGAGCGGCGCCGTTTCCCGACCGTCTGCGTTGCGCCTCCTCGGTATAGCCACCGCTATACCTCGTCGCCACGCCTTGCCGGTCAAGCACGGCGTCACTCTCGGTGCGGACGTTGGTCACGTAACATGACACTGAGGCGCGTCCTGACTCTCGGGCAATTGTCGTCATGCGCTCGGATTCCGGCTCTGTTCTTCTTGCGGTGACGAGGGACACCTCCAGAGGTTCCCCTGAAGCCTGACGCGACCGGCGCCAGGTTCCATGTACTGGATCAAAACTAGTCCAGCCCTCCGACGCATCGCCTCCCGGGACGATCACTGTTGAAGTCCGCAATCATCAGGTTGAACGATCGCCCCCCCCGGCTGGTTCCAGCCCGGAAGCCTGAATCTGTATGTTTAATGGTCTCCCGGATGGCACCCCGGAAGCGTATCAGGGGCAGGGAAAGCGGGCTGTCATGGTCGTGCCTTCGCCCGGCCGGCTGTCGACGGTGAGAGTGCCGCCGAAGGCATCCACGATGGCCCGGGTGATGGCCAGGCCGAGACCGGTCCCCTCGGTCCGCGTCGAGAAGTAGGGTTCGAAGAGTCGATCCTGCACTTCGGGAGCGATCCCCTCGCCGGTATCCCGCACCTGCAGCCAGACTTCCGCCGGGTCGTGACCGGTCGTGACGGTGAGGGTCCCCTCCTCCCCCATGGCGTCGATGGAGTTCCTGATCAGGTTGATGGTGAGCCGTCGGATCTGTTCGAGGTCGAGCATGACCTCCGGGATATCGTCGGCCAGATCCCGCACCAGGGTAACCCCGTCGGGCAGGGCCGGCTCGAAGAGGTTCAGGGCATCCTCCACCGGTACGTTCAGGTCGGTCGGCTCCCGGTTCACCACCGGCAGGCGGGCGTAGGCGGAGAACTCGTTGGCGATCCGCCGCAGCGCCTCCACCTGCTCCACGATGGTGTCGGTGCAGTCACTCACGATCGAATCGAGATTATCGGCCTTCTCATCGTAGGCCCGCCGGATGAACTGGGCCGAGAGCTGCATCGGGGTGAGCGGATTCTTGATCTCGTGGGCAACCTGGCGGGCCATCTCCTGCCACGCCCGTTCCCGCTCGGCCCGGGCCAGTTCATCGCGGTTCTCCCGCAGGGCGATCACCATCTGCCGGAAGGCCTTCTGGAGCCCGCCCACCTCGTCACCCCGCGTGACCGGGATCTCCACGCCGAGATCGCCTCCGGCCACCCTGACGGCCGAGCGGGTGAGGTCCCCGATCGGCTGCGAGATCCGGCTGGCCACCAGCAAGGCCACCAGGGTGACCGCTACCACCAGGAGGAGGTAGATGCTGGCCACGGTGGTGAAGAGTTCGTTCAGGGCCGGATCGTTCACACCCCACAGACCGAATCGCCTCCGGGCGATGGTACCGACCGCGGTCCCGGTGTGATCGGTGATGGGTCGGTAGGCGTAGAGGTAATGGAGCCCGCCCAGTTCTCCCCAGCTGAAAGTGCCCACCTCCCGGCCCCGCAATCCCTGCCACTCTGCTTCGGAGGGCAGCAGGGTCGGCAGGAGTCCGGCCGTATACGGGCCGGGACCGGTCGAAGCGCGCAGACGTCCGTCGATGAACAGGTCGACCTGCCATTCCGATCCGCTGGCCGCCTCCCTGAGCAGATCGGCTGTGAAGGGTCGCACGACGATCGCCGCGCCCTCTTCATACCCCCCTTCCAACGGGAGGATGGCTACCGCCCAGAGACCTCCCGACCGGAAGAGGAAGGATCCAGGTCCCCTGGCGAACTTTGTGTCCCGCAACGGGATCCGCTCGGCCAGGGAGTCGGGTATCGTGCCGGCCACCCGAAAGAGGTTCTCATCGAATATCGCCCACAGGGCCCCCGGTCCGAGATCCACTTCTCTCATCGGAGATCCTGACATCTGCTCCCGGATCCGTACCAGTTCCGCGGCCTGCTCCCCGGTCTGGGTCAGTACCGCCTGCTGCACGTCGCTTACGCTTTGTTCGAGCCCCTCTTCCCACGCCGATCGTTCCCGGTTGAGGATGAAGCCCCGCGTCAGGAGCCAGAGGGCCACCAGCGGCACCAGGGCCACCACCAGCAGCGGGATCAGGAGTCTCGTCTGGAAGGAAACCCGTCGGAGGACGCGCGCGATCGGGATGCCGCTCCCGGCCACCACCGCCGCCGGCAGCCAACCGAGCAGCAGGAGGGCCGCGGCGAAGAAGATGAAGACGTTCAACATGTCCACAACCCGACCCCACAGCCCGGGGATCTGCACTCCCAGACAGGCCACCCGTTCGACCACGTTCTCCTCGACGACGACCCCACCCGGCATGAGAGGCCCTGCCGAGGCGGTCTCCAGCCGGAAATAGTACTCATCGGCGCCGTTCCCGACCCAGCCTCCCCTCCGGAACCAGGCACCCCGATTGCCACCCTCCCTGACCCTCTCGATCACCGAGGAGGGCACCTGTCCCGGCGCCTCCACCAGGGTCGGGTTGAGCGGCAGGGCAAGCAGTCCGTAGGTCTCATCGTAGAGACGGAGGAAGAGGACCCCCCCCAGCCGCCCTTCCCGTTCGGCATGACCGGCCCGGCCGAGCCGGGTCCAGATACGGTCCTCGCCGCCGGCCATGATCCCGAGGAGCCGCCGCCGCACACCGAGCAGGAGCGATCCCGCCCCCTCCTCGCCGGGAACACCAACCAGCAGGGTTTCGATCCCGAATTCCGCCGGTGATCCCGCTGTCAGAACGCGACGCCCCTCGCCCCGGCCCAGCATCGATCGCACCTTTTCTATATCCGGCACGTCGAAGAGATCGGGGACATCCATGAAATGACCCCTTACCGCGCCGGTCTCATCCACTATCTGGACTCCCCCGGCAAGTTCCTCCTCATCCAGTTCCAGTTCCCGCCAGACCAGGTAGGCCTGACGATCGGCCGGGTTCGCGAAGGGATGCGGAAGCACGTCGGACGCGCCCCTGATCGAGGCAACGGCGTTCCTCAGTTCGGGGGTGATCTCCATGACCTCCATCGGGGTGAGGCCTACTCCCGTGCCGGCCATGCCCGCCGCGTATTCTTCTACCGTCCCCCGGATGATAACCCGTCCCAGCTGTCCCTTGACGGGCAGCAGGGTCACCGCGCTCACCACGCCGATCCCGAGGAGGGTCGCCAGGGCAGTGCTTCGACCGCTCCGTCTCAACCAGAGCGCGGCGCCCGCGGTACCGACCACCGCCGTCAGGGCACCCGTCAGGAGGGCGCCGTCCCACGCCCCCGTCACGCGGGCCAGGACTCCGCCTGACAACGCCAGGACGGCCGCTGCCGCGTACCCCGGTCGCCCGTACCGGTTCCGGATCAGGGCGGCCGCGCCGGCGGAGAAGCTGGTGACCCCAAGGATCATGGCGATGGCGATCAGCCAGCCGATGAGATCGGAGATGGGCGGCAGGAAGCTGACCCGGGCCCAGAACCAGCCCGGGGCAAAGCGGAAGAGATCCTGCAGAAGCGCCAGGCCGACCGGCCAGATCACCAGCAGGAGCAGACCGGCGGAGAGACTCTGAAGAGTGGTGAACCGGTGTCCCCCCGCGTCTTTGAGCCTGGCGCGGACACCGAGCGCGAACCAGAGGGCCAGTCCGGCCGCCGCCACGGCCAGGAAGGCCTGGTTGATGAGCTGGTGGCCGGTCCATGAAGGGGCTATCAGATCGAGCGAAAGCGGGCGGGCAGCCGCCCCGAGGACCAGGGGTACCACCGAGGCGTAGATCACGGGCGCCGCAGACAGTCCCCTGGCGATGGAGTTGTCCCGACCGAGGAGGAGCAGACTGATGATGAGGATGAAGCAGAGCAGCGCGACCTGCACGGCTCCCCTGCCCGGCCACGGGATGGTGTTCCCGCTCCACGGTCCCGGTTCGATGGTTACGGTTCGGGGCGGGATCCCCCCCGAGGTGATGATGAGTCTCGCCGCCACCCGGTCGGGAAGGATGAGGTCGAGGAGCGGTTCAGATCCGGGAGCCAGGTCGGGGTGGGCCCGGTCGCGGGCCAGGAGACCGGCAGCCACCAGGGTCCCCCCCGGCACCTCCTTCACCACGTAGGCCATTGCCGAAAGTTCATCTCCGGCGATGACGAACCGGAGATCATCGGTGATCGCGCTCCCACTCCCTTCACCGGGATCGTCGATCCGGGCCGGTACCAGCCACGGCGATCCGGCCCAGGCTATCGTCTCCCCCTCACCCCGGAAGAGAGCCAGGGCCACGCTGCCCTGTATCACGGCTGGCAGATCGGGAATCACGCTCTCCAGTCGCTCCCTCGTGCCCGGGCCTCGGGTTGGATCTGTGAGCGCCTCCAGGGTGGTTCCAATGGTGTTCTCAAGGTGTTCCTGTATACGGTCGACCGCGGTGGCCACGGCCTCCCGATCTTCCCGGTCCCGGTTGTCGAGCACGTGCTCCGGGGTATGCAGCGGCAGCGCCGCGTTCCCGACCGCGGCCAGCAGGGCAAGGCCCGCAAGGAACCACTTCAACCTGCCCAGGGGATCCGCGACGGCCGAACGGCCGGACGACCTCACCGCCAGCCAGGCCGGAATCAGGGCGAGGAATGCCCACGGTCGCCAGCCGCCGAAACCGAGGTAGAGAGCCAGGAGGACGAGCGCCGGCACCAGCCAGCTCATCCGAAAGGTCAGGGTCCGCAGTTCGGCGATCCCTGGAGGCCTGTTCTTCGATGTCAGGGAGGCTCTCATCCCTTTCAGAAGTACAGTGAGGGTTATCTCGCGTCAACACCGTTGGAAATAACAAAGCCCGACCCGCGTGAAGCGGGCCGGGCTTTTACATCCGGCATCGGGAGAGGGGTCAGAACCGATAGCCGAACGACATGATGAAGTGACCGTTGCGCCACATTTCCGAGGTGGCGCCGAAACCGGTTTCCCACTGCGCGCTGCGGTAGGTCAGGTCGAGATGGATGAGATCACCCATCGGGACCCCGATACCCGCGCTGAAGATCTCCCGGTTTCTGGCGATCTCTTCTCCGACCGCCTGGAAGAGGAGCGGCGCCCGCTGGTAACCGGCCCGGAGGGCCATGCCACCCGGGACCGCCAGTTCCAGGCCGCCGCCAAGCTTCCACTGCGGTTTGTAGTTGTTGATGAAGAAGTCGGGATCGAACCCGTCATACGGCGGCTTCGAGTAGGAGGCCTGCGAGAAGTCATTGTAGGAGGCGCTCCCCGTCAGCGTGACTCCCGCAATCGAGAGAGCGGCGCCGATGTCGAACTCGAAGGGGAGACTCAGCGAGTAGGAGTAGGTCCCGTCATCATCGTAGGTCAGCTCCGAGGTCTCGTCGTCGTAGTAAAGGACCTCCGACTGGTACCAGTCCTCGGTGATCTCGATCTCGCTCGGCATGCGGACCGTGCCTCCGAAGGAGATCCAGCGGACCGGACTCCAGAGGGTCCCGAAGGACATCCGGAGGCCGCGGCTCTGGTAGGTGTAATCGATCCCGTCATCCCACCGGTGGCCATCATAGGGCGTCCAGACGTTATCGGTATCGTAGGCGTCGAGCAGGTAGGTGTAGCTGTTGCTCCCGCTGATCGCCTCGAGTGTGAAGCCGACGAAGGTCCCGCGCGAAACCTCAACCGCCACTCCGGCGGCGTAGCCGTAGAGAGCGCCCCGGTCGGAGTCGGTGGCCTCGATCCAGGTCTCCCCCAGATCGGGATCATCCGAGGTGTTGTATCCCTCCAGCCGGTAACGGTTGTCCAGGTCACGCAGCCGGTGGGCACCGAGCGCGAAGACGAGGCTGCCCTGATCGGTCGGGATCGCGTAGACGAGCCCCAGGTTGTCGAGGCCGGTGCTGAAGACCTTCGAAGTCGCCTCGTTTCCGAAGTAGCGGGTGTCGAGGGCGGTCATACGGTGAGATATCCCGCCCTCGATGCTCAATCCCTTCGCCAGTCCGAGACCGGCCGGGTTGTAGTAGAGGCTGTGGATGTCGCCTCCGATGGCGTGGTAGGCTTCACCCAGTGCGAGAGGTCTGGCACCGGTCCCGGTGGGAACGACTGCCAGGATCTCCGCGCTCTGGGCGACTGCAGCGATCGGCGAGAGGAGCAGTATGGCTGCCCCCGATACGATCGCTCTGCGGATCCTCATTCCCATGCTGTTCATGACGTTATTTCCTTTCTCCTACAGCCCCGGCGGACGACTGGTGGTCGTCCGGGAGCGTGAGCTCGTGCTCCGGCTTGCTGAAGAACTCGAGCTCGGGGGCCGTGATGTCGTACTGGGCGGAGGCCGCGACGTCGTGGTCCGGCTCCGTGAACTGGTGCTGGGCGGAGGCCGTGACGTGGTGGTCCGGGTCCGCGAACTCGTCGGCGGAGGCCGCGACGTCGTGGTCCGGCTCCGTGAACTGGTGCTGGGCGGAGGCCGTGACGTGGTCCTCGGCGGAGGCCGCGAGGTGGTCCTCGGTGGAGGCCGTGACGTCGTGGTCCGGGTCCGCGAACTCGTCGGCGGCGGACGCGAGCTG
>JALGWK010000184.1 GCA_025774205.1 bacterium | reverse complement strand
GACATCCTGGCGGGCGACCTGAACGAGCGTTACAACGTCATCTCCTTCGCCGCCATCAACGGTCGGAGCATCCTGCAGGGGAACCGTGAGGGATCGACGCCGCCTGAGTACGCCGGCGGCATCGGCGAGGAGGGGATCGAGAACCTGAAGGAATTCGCCCGCAACGGCGGCACGATCATATGCAACGGCAGTTCGGCCGCTTTCGCCATCGAACAGTTCGGCCTGCCGGTCACGATCATCAGCCGGGAGCTGGCTGAGGCGGGCTTCTATTCGGCCGGATCGCTCATGGAGATGACCTATGCCGGTCCTGTCACATGGGGGATGGAGGGGGATGGGGTTGCCTTCTGGTCGCGGGGCCAGCTATTCGATCACGATGCCGTAAAGGCTGAGGATCCACTCTTCCACAGAGGAGCGAGGGCAGCTGCGTGGTTCACCTATTCTGAGAGTGAAACCCCGTACGAAGGGGAGACACTGCTGAGCGGATATGCCGAAAATACCGACCTCGTACTGAGCAAGGTGACTGTCATGCATGTCCCATACGGGGAAGGCAACATCGTCCTCTTCGGTTTCAACTTCCACAATCGGGCCCAGTCGTATTCGACCTTCAAACTCTTCTTCAACTCGCTCTACCTGGAATATGACCGGTAGGGTCGCTCGAGGGCCGGAAGTCGCATGAGCCTGCTCCGCACGCGCACGCCCCTGAAGGCCCTGATCGGTTACCGGTCGAGGTTCATCCGGCTCTGGATCCGCAACGGTTTCAGAGCCCGGACGATCCTCTGCTACCCTGAATACCCGCACAAGAAAACCGTCCTCTTCAAGATCTGTCGGGAAGCCGGGTTCAACATCTCGACCCGTCCCGATCGTCCCTGCGATCTGGCCATCGCCTGGGAGAACGTCACCTGGCGGGATGAGTACCCGGAGCTGGATCGGATAGCGGCCGGAGAGAAGGTCCTCAACCACGCCTGCCGTGACATCAGCAAATCACATCTGGGTGAAGTCTTCGACCGGGTCTTCGGCTATCCGCTGACCGTCGATCCGACCACTCACGAGGGTGAATGCGCGAAGAAGAACGACCGGAACGCCAACAAGAGCGGTGAGATCGTTCACTGTCCGCTGGAGCAGAGGGAGGAGGGCTTCGCCTATCACCGTCTCGTTCGCAGTGACTGCGGCGATGGTCTGCTGGAGGAGATTCGGGTACCGGTGATCGACGCTCTTATCCCGATGGTGTTCATCAAGCACAAGGCGGCCGAAGATCGCTTCCGGAGCAACTGGCTCGATGTCACCGAGAAAGAGGCACAGGACGTGTTCTCAGATGAGGAGATTGAGAAGATCGGTGAATTCTGCCGGGCGTTCGGGCTCGATACGCAGTGCTTCCTGGAGAACCGGGAGGCCTGATCCCTGGTGCCCTGTCATGCGACAACCGTCGCATTCGAGCGGTTACCGCCGTTCCTCCTCACCGAAGACCTGGGCTGAGAAGTTGTAGATCTCTGTCCCGGGATCCCGCCAGGCGTCAGGGGGGAGCCCTGCCTTCAGGCAGGTATGAGCGAGGAACTCGTTCCGACCCCATCCCTGTTCGATCGGGATCTGGGGCAGGAGGAGCCCCTGGTTCTGTCCCTGCACCATGACCAGCCCGTGCCGGCCTACTTCGACCTCGTCAGGATCCAGGAGTCTCCGCATAGGTGAGAGGACCGAGATCTCGAGGAGGATCCCGGGAATCTCGCTTTCCGTCACCGGATTCCCGTAGAACCGGGGATCGCGGGCTGCCTGGACCGCGTTCTGGGCCACCGACCGATAGAGCGGCATCATGGCGACTACATGCCCGATACAACCCCTCAATTCGTCCTCGTTCTTGAGGGTCACGAAGGCCGCTCCCGGCGCCCTCAGCCGGGGAGTGAGCTCATAGTCATCCTCATCGATCTCGAGGACTTCATTGCTGATCAGCCAGGCACTGGCACTGTCGCGGGCGATGGTCAGGAGGGTCTCCTGTTCCTCCGGGGTCAGCCCGGTCGGTTCCCTCCAGAAGACCACCGAGGCGTACGTAACTGAGGTGTTCCAGTCGCCCGTCTGTTCTCCACTGGTGTCGTACGCGACTCTCAGGCCCCGGGCGTCGGCCCACGGCTGAAGCACCTCGAGCAGGAGCCCGACCGCGTTCCGACCGCAGATTGTATCACGGGTCTGATCGAGATAGGCCTCCCAGCCCGGCAGGTCCACCTCAAGGATCTGCTGGACGGCCAGATCGTTCAGAGCCTTCAGGTTGTCACGGAAATTCTCCTCGAAGGGCCGGTACATGAAACTGGCGCCGAAGTGGGTGAAGTCGGTGCTCACCACCAGGAGGGTCTCTTCATCCACCAGGTCGCGGACCGCTTCCGCCAGCCGGGAACGCTGGTTCCCGGTCAGCTCCCCGACCAGCACTTCCACCAGGCTGAAGTCACCCAGAACGCGCTGGAGCATCGGCAGCTGGTTCTCGGTGGAATGTTCCTCGGCGTGGGCTTCGACGTTCTCTGAAATGAAGCTCCTCTTCAGGAGAGCGTCCCGCGCCTCGACATCGACCGGGATTTGTCCGAGCGGGGTCTCATACGCGTCGACCTCCAGTACGCTTGCCCCCTGCAGGGGCACCTGGTGACTCAGTCCCAGCAGGATCACCCGCCGGTAATCCCGGTCCCTGAGAGTGGCGTAGGCCTGGCCGGCGGTCTCACCTGAGAAGGCGTACCCCGCGTGCGGGACGATGAGGGCGACCGGCGCTTCAGGTATGAGAGGAGTTTCGACCGTGAGGAACCGGTCGACCATGTTCTGCAGTTCCACGGGATCGGCAGGGAACCACCTGCCGGCGCCGCGGCACGGCTTCACCCGCCCGCCTGACTGGATGCTCGATTCCTGTTCCATATTGATCAGTCCGGTATCTGGTGTAACGGAAAAGGGTGACAGGAGGAGGCAGCCGGTCACCAGCAGGAGGGATCCGCCTCCTCCGATCCTGTAATGCCTCAGGCGCATTCCGGCTATTCTATTCAGGCTTGATGTGACTGACCATGGCGACCGGTTCACCCTCATTGATCGGGGGCGTGGCGATCACATAGTTCACGATCCCGGCAAAGGGGGCGTGTACTTCTCCGACCTCATTGCCGAAGAAATCCAGCAGGGTGCCGAGCAGGGCCCCCTCATTCACGGCATAACCATCCCGTACCGCGGCCCGGAAGATCCCGGTGATCGGACTCCTGACCACCTCATACCGGTCGAGCCACACGATGCCTGACTGCATCCTGGCTTCCCCTTCGACCATGTCCAGATGGCGCATAAGGTTCCATACTCCGGCTTCAGCCATCTCTATCGAAGCCGCGTCGTTCAGGCCGAGTCCGCCGGTCTCGGTAGTGAAGCCCGGTATGCCCCTGGTGAGAGCCGTATTCGAGGTGTAGGTGGATTGTTGCGGATCATCGGGGCGATCATCATCGATCACGATATGGTCGAGACCGAAGGCGATCACCATGTCACGGGTGACCTCATCCAGCTCCGGGTTGCCCGTCCGCATCCAGTAGCAGTACGGGCGCAGAGCCTCATTCCCGTCGCCGCAATGCAGATCCACCACGTAATCGGCCTGTTCGATCACTTCGGTGGTGATCGCCCAGGCGATCCTCTCGCTCACGGTGCCATCAGGCCGTCCCGGATACTCCCGGTTCAGATTCTTGCCGTCCACGGGACTGTAATAGATCGTGCGCTTGAGGAAGGACGGCATGTTCGCGATATGCACGATGATCACGGTTCCGGTGAGGTCGCGCGGATCGAGATCGCGCCGGATGTTCTGAAGTGCGGTCACCGGCGGATACTCGTACCCGTGTACCCCGGCGACGAGCGCCAGGGTCGGGCCGGTCCGGGTCCCATGGATCACACTGATCGGGATGGTCGTGCCTTCATCCACACCCGCCGGGATCACGATCTCCCCGGATACTTTCTCGGCTGGTGAGGACGGTGAGCATGAGGCTCGCCATGAACAGTCTGAACAGGGGAATACGCAGCACTTTCTTACCTCCTCAAGGGTGATTCATTTCTGTCTCAGCACCATTCTACAGGACATGGTATGCTGAATGCCTTATCCGATTGACGGAAGGGAACGGTATGACAGGGACCATGAAGGAATGGACACCTCCGGAGCACTGGCCCCGGATCACCACCATTGAGGCGCATACCGCGGGTGAGCCGCTGCGCGTCATCACCGGCGGTTTCCCTGAACTGGAGGGCGGGTCGATCCTGGAACTCCGACGCTGCCTGAAGGAGAACTACGATCACCTCCGGACCGCTCTCATGTGGGAGCCGCGCGGTCACCGGGAGATGTATGGTTGCGTGATCACGCCGCCCTTCGAGCGCGGTTCCGATTTCGGCATCCTCTTCATGCACAACGAGGGCTACAGCACCATGTGCGGTCACGGGATCATCGGCATCGGCACGGTGGCGCCCGAGGCCGGACTTGTCCCGCTCGTTGAGCCCGAGACGGTGATGACGATCGATACTCCGGCCGGGCAGGTCACCGCCTTCGCCCAGGTCGTGGAGGGCCGCGTGCAGAGCGTGCACTTCCACAACGTGCCCTCCTTCGTGACCGGACTCGATGAGAGGATAAAGGTGCCGGGGGTCGGCTGGGTCACCTTCGACCTGGCCTTCGGAGGAGCCTTCTACGCCTATGTCAGGGCCGAGGACTTCGGACTGACCTGTATCCCGGAGGAGCAGAACCAGCTGATTGAGATCGGGATGGCGATCAAGGAAGCGGTCATGGAATCGCACCTGATGGGGCATCCCCTGGAGGATGATCTCAACTACCTCTACGGCACGATCTTCATCGCGCCGCCCCGGACGGAGTCAGCCGGGAGCAGGAATGTCTGTGTCTTCGCCGACGGCCAGGTCGATCGATCTCCGACCGGCACCGGGGTGAGCGGTCGGATGGCCATCCACTACGCCAGGGGTGAGATCGGGGTCGGTGATCCGCTCGTCATCGAGAGCATCGTGGATACCACCTTCACCGGCACGGTGGTTGAACCGGTGGAGTTCGGCGGCCTGCAGGCGGTGATCCCCGATGTGCGGGGAAGCGCCCACATCACCGGCCGTCACGAGTTCGTCATCGATCCCGACGATCCGTTGCGGGACGGTTTCTTCCTGGGGTGAGCATCGGGACCGTCTGATCGGGTCTACCGCTCCTCTTCGATCTCCCGGCGGGCAACGATATCGAACCGGTCGCCCGGATCGAGGGTGTAATAGTGGACCGTGTCACCGTAGGCGAAGGTCAGGCGGGCATCGTGGATGGCCACCTGGCCGCGACCGATCACCTCGAAGATGTCACCCGTAACCACGATGGCCGTGCTCTCCGAGAGTCCGATACCGAGCAGCTCGGGATGGGCCGTGATTACCTCGTAGAGATCGGTCCAGCGTTCCCTGGTGTCGATATGCTGGTCGATGCCGCTGTTCTTCAGGAAGCTGAAGCTCTCCTCGTGACCGGGAGACATCATGATCTGGTTCCCCTCCGGGGCGCCGCGCACGAGGTAGGAGCCCTGGATCGTCGCTCCGGCTGATGAACCGCCGATCACACCCCCGCGGGCGAGAACCTCATGGAACTCCAGGAAGGTCAGGGTGTTGAGGTAGGCGTCGGTCAGATGCCACTGGCGTCCGCCGTTGAACCAGACCGCGGTGGCTTCCCGCAGGTCCTTCACGAACTCCTCGGTATCCGCTTCTGCCGGGTCGACCGTGTGCATCATCTTCACATGTTCAACTCCCCGTTCATGCCAACCCGCCACGACCCGTTCCTCTTCGTACTCCTCCCTGCCGCCCGCCGTGGGGACCACGATCAGCCTTGCCTCGGCAGCGCCGCCCGCCAGTTCCAGGAACGGCCCCCAGATGTCCTCGCCGACCCGACCGCCCCCTACGATGACGAGGCTGCCGTTGGCCGGACCGTACTGCGGAACCGACCCGCAGGCCGAAAGAGCGATCGTGAGGAGCAGGAGAATACCGGAGTGGAAGAGGTGCCTGTTCGCGCGGTCTGGCAGGGGCATGGAGGTCTCCGTGTTCGGGTCCGGATCGGGGATGAATGCTAAGGGATGCTGCTGTTCCCTGCTGGTTTGTAATATGATTACGGTGTGAAGGGAAGCAACTTTTCGGGATCGGAAGGTTCTTGCCGGTCACGGGACGGTATTGCAGAGGAGCGATCTGGTGAACAGAAGGAATGTGGGATTGCTGGCATTCATGTGTCTTCTTATCTCGGTTACAGGGATCGGACCGGTCCCGTGCATATCAGCGCAGCAATACGATCCGGAGGAGAGGGAGACCGATCCGCTCGTGCTTGAGAAGCTGGAGTGGTTCCAGGATCAGAAGTTCGGCCTGATGATGCACTGGGGGCCCTACAGCCAGTGGGGTGTGGTCGAGTCGTGGTCGATCTGTTCCGAGGATGAACCGTGGTGCCGCCGCTCGATGAGCAACTACGTCGACTACGTCCGAGCCTACCACGCGCTGCAGCAGACCTTCAATCCGGTGGCGTTCGATCCGGCCGTCTGGGCAGCAGCCGCCCGAGTCGCCGGCATGCGGTACGTGGTGTTCACCACCAAGCACCACGATGGCTTCTCAATGTTCGATACCGCCCAGACCGGTTACTCGATCACCGATCCGGCAACACCCTTCAGCTCGAACCCCCGATCGAACATTACGAAGGAGATATTCGATGCCTTCCGGGCCGAGGATTTCGGCACCGGGGTCTACTTCTCCAAGGCCGACTGGCACTCGAATGATTACTGGGCGGAGGAGTGGGCCACCCCCGACCGGAACGTCAACTACAGCCTCGAGAAGTATCCCGAGCGGTGGCAGCGGTTCGTCGATTTCACCCACCGGCAGCTCGAGGAACTGATGACCGGTTACGGCCCGGTTGACATTCTCTGGTTCGACGGGGGCTGGGTGAGGCCGATCGAGACGCTCACCGATGAGAGCCGTCCGTGGGGCGGACCGCGCCCCCAGGACCAGGACATCGACATGCCCCGGATCGCGGAGATGGCGCGCTCCCACCAGCCCGGCCTGATCATGGTCGACCGCACCGTGCACGGACGATATGAGAACTACCGCACCCCTGAACAGCGGGTGCCCGACTCACCTCCCGAATTCATCTGGGAGACCTGCATGACCATGGCCGGATCGTGGTCGTACAACGAAAACGACACCTACAAACCGGCCCGGCAGCTCATCCACCTGCTGGTCGATATCGTCGCCAAGGGCGGCAATCTCCTGCTCAACGTCGGCCCGAGTCCCGAGGGCGAGTTCCACCCGGAGGCGCTGAAGAGGTTGAGCGAGATCGGTGCCTGGATGGCGATCAACTCCACGGCCATTTACGATACGCGGGCGATCGCTCCCTACAAGGAAGAGAATATCTGCTTTACGGCTCTCCCCGACGGCACGGTGCATGCCGTCTATCTCGCTGGAGAGGGTGAGACCGCGCCGCCGGCCGAGATACGGCTGGAGGCATTCAGACCGAGAAGAGGCAGCCGGGTCACGATGCTGGGGGTGGATGAGCCGCTCAGATGGGATGCCGCCGGTGAGGGGGTGGTGATCCGGATTCCGGAATCGGTCCGGCAGAACCCGCCCTGCGACCATGCCTGGACCCTGGTTCTGACGGTCCGGAACTGAGCCGCGATATAATCCAGTACTTCCTTACTTCAATGTAACCTGTCCGGCCCTCAATGCGTGTTATGGATATACCCCTCACATAGTGAGGGGGAAGTACGTGCCTGTCATGATGGGGAGGGAATTACGTGAATTACCTGCAGGGAACCGTCGATGTCATGATCCTGAAAATCCTCTCGGAAGGGTCCTCGCATGGATTCGGGATCTCGAAATCGATCCGGGAGCGATCGGAGGGAGCCTTCCAGCTGGAAGATGCCGCTCTCTACCAGGCCCTTCACCGGATGGAATCGAAGGGGTGGCTGGAGTCGGAGTGGGGGCTCTCTGAGAACAACCGCCGGGCAAAATTCTACCAGATGACATCTGCAGGCCGGCAGCAGTTGACGATCGAGACCCGGTCGTGGCATCGCTACGCGGTAGCGGTCTTCAAGGTGCTCGACCTCCGCCTCGAGACCGGGCAGTGACCCGAATCAGGGGGATACGACGGTACCTGCGCCTGCCCAGGTCGATCCGGGCCCAGTCACAGGAAGACGTTGAGGCCGAGGTCCGGTTCCATCTGGAAATGCGGGTTGAGGAACTGATCGATTCAGGGATGGCGCCTCATGACGCCCGTGAAAGAGCGCAGGAGGAGTTCGGCGACCTCGAGGCGGCGGTCGATTACTGCCGTCGCCAGACAAAACGACATGGTTCAAGAGCGCTGTTCAGGATGGACGGTTCGCGGTACGGATACTGACGAGGAACCGGGGCTTCACGCTGGTGGTGCTGGCTACGATCGCGCTGGGGATCGGAGCCAATACCGCCATCTTTTCGGTCGTCAACGCGGTCCTGCTGAGACCCTTTCCCTTCGACTGGTCACCGTCTGGGAATCGAATCCCGACGACGGACTGACCTACATGACCGCGGCGCCACCCAATTTCGCCGACTGGAGGGAACAGAGCGACTCCTTCGAGGAACTCGCGGCCTTCCGCTCGCGAACGTTCTTCTTCGACCAGGGGGAGGGGCCGGCCCGGATCCAGGGTTCCAGCGTAACCACCGGTCTCTTCGAGGCTCTACGGGTGACGCCCCAGATCGGACGCACCATTACCCCGGAGGAGGATGTCGAGGGTGCCGATCCGGTCGTCATCCTCAGCTACGGTTTCTGGAGCGGACGCCTGGGAGCCGATCCCGCGACGATCGGCAGTGATATCCTGCTCAACGACACCTCCCATCGGGTGATCGGCATCATGTCGCCCGGATTCGAGTTCCCCCCGCCGATCAGTCTTGAAGGACCCGCACCCGAGCGGAGCGAGCTGTGGGTCCCTCTGGCGATCAACGAAGTGGAGGGATCGAGGCAATCGCACAACCTGCAGGTGATCGGTCGCATGCGGGAGGGAGTAACTCTGGAGCAGGCACGATCGGAGTTGAGCGTTCTCGCGGGTCGGTTGCAGCAGCAGTATCCGGAATCGAACACCGGCTGGACCACTGTCATCGAGCCGCTCGATGAGCAGGTGTTCGGCGATCTGAAAACACCCCTGCTGCTCCTGCTGGCGGCTGTGGGATTTGTATTGCTGATCGCGTGCGTGAACGTCGCCAATCTGCTTCTGGCGAGGGGCGCCGGCCGCCAGCGTGAACTGGCTACCCGGGCCTCGCTCGGGGCCGGCCGCTCCCGATTGACCCGTCAGCTGCTGGCCGAGAGTCTCTTCCTGGCCCTCATGGGGGGTGTTCTCGGTCTGGCTCTTGCCTTCATCGCGGTAGAGCTGCTGATCGTGATCGCCCCGCAGACGATTCCGCGGCTGCATGAGACCTCGGTGGATCTCAACGTGGCTGCTTTCACCCTGATCATTTCCCTGGTCACAGGTGTCCTCTTCGGTCTCGTGCCGGCGCTGCAGGGACGAAAGGTGAATCTGAGCGAGCAGATGAGAGAAGGAGGCTCCAGGTCAGGGGTGGCAGGTCGAACCTCCAGGTTCCGTTCCGGTCTGATCGTGGTGGAGATCGCGCTCTCCCTGGTCCTCCTCTTTGGAGCCGGTCTCATGCTCAAGAGTTTCAGGCATCTGCAGGGCGTAGATAAGGGCTTTGAAGCCGACAACGCTCTCACGCTCCGGATTACGATGCCGGCTGTCCGTTACGCTGAAGATCCCGCCCTTATCGCGGCGTACCAGGAGATCGAGGAGCAGGTATCCACTCTGCCGGGTGTCGTTTCGGCCGGCTTCGTATATGACATTCCCCTCAGCGCTGATCGACAGGGTACCCGCCTCACGTTCGCGGGCGCGCCTCCTCCCCAGTCACCATCTGATTATGTGCTGACCAATTTCACGATCAACACCCCCGGGTATTTTGACGCCATGGGTATCGAGGTACGGCAGGGGAGGGATTTCACGCCGGGTGACCGGGCGGAGTCAGAGCCGGTCGCGATCGTCAATCGGGCTTTCGCGAGGAGCTACATCGATTCGGAGGATCCTCTGTCGAAGAGTTTCGGTGATCCGGGGGGGGGAGATACGCCCACGCGCATCATCGGTGTGGTCGATGATGTCCGGCACGGCGATCTGGCGACCGAAGCCACTCCGGTGGTCTACGTGCCCTACTATCAGAATGCCTGGGGGCGCAGCATGTCCCTGGTGGTAAGGACCAGCGGCAGACCGACTGAGATGCTCGGAGCCATCCGGCAGCGGATTCTGGCCTTCGATTCCGCCATACCGATTTACGATGTCAGAACCCTGAGAGAGGTAGTCAGCAATTCGATCGCCGAACCACGTTTCACCGCCATCCTGCTCGGCCTCTTTTCGGTCATGGCCTTACTGCTCTCCCTGATCGGGATTTACAGCCTGGTTCGATATTCGGTCAGTCAGAGGGTGCAGGAGATCGGGATCCGCACCGCGCTCGGCGCGGTGAGCAGCGATATCGTGGGGATGATCGTCTGGCACGGGATGAAGTTGACCCTGGTCGGGATTATCCTCGGGATCGGAGCTGCCCTCCTCCTGGCCAGGGTTCTGGTCAACCAGCTCTTCGAAGTGAGTACGGGCGATCCGCTGACACTGGTGATCGTGCCGCTGCTGCTGTCGGTTTCAGCCCTGGCGGCGTGTTACCTGCCGGCCATGAGGGCAGCCAGGGTCGATCCCGTTCGCGCGCTCAGGGAGGAGTAACCGCCACTGTCAACGACGGGATGGTGACATCCTGTCATCAGCCCTCACCGGGACGAGTCGGCGGCCTTCGCGTCGAGCTCCGCCAGGGTGAACCTGACGCTCACGATGTATGGCTGTTCACCCTCGGTCCAGTGGCCGTAGGTGGTGGTCACGAAGGTGCCGTCGGGCAGGACCTCGACGGCGGGATAAGCGCAGTCGGCGCTCTGGTGGTTATCCATCAGCCGCACCCGGTACTGACCCTCGCGGTTCCCCGCGATATCCTCCCAGGTACCCACCCAGCCGACCCAGTCCCCCCAGGTCGTGCTGTCCAGGGTGCGGTCCCTGAAGGAGATGAAGAGCCTGCCGTCGGGCGCGTATTTCCCCGTGTGCCGGTCGCCGGTGAGGGCACCTGGCATCTCTCGCGAGTCCGACCAGGTCTCGCCCTCATCCCCGGAAAAGATCACGAAGGAGTTCATCCGCCGGCTGTTCTCCCGCAGGAGGAGGGCGACGGTGTTCAGACCGCCATCCCGGGAACGGGTACCGTAGACATGGAAGCGGGGGATCTCCGTGCGTACTCTGCCTTCGTTCCGGAAGAACCTGCCATCGTCGTGGAAGAAGGTGAGGTAGTCGCCGTTCTTCATCCGACCCAGGCAGGCCATCGCCACGATGCCGCCGAAATCACCCACGGGTGCGAGCGGCGACCAGTTCAGCCCGTCGTCATCCGAGACCGCCAACCGGATCGGATAGAGACCGCTGAACATGATGAGCCGCTTCGTATCCTCCCGGTCGATGACCCGGTAGATCGTCGGCACCTCCTGCGAGGTAGCCCAGTTCTCCGGGGTGGGGAGGCGGTCGCTCCAGGTGAGTCCGGCGTCCTCGCTCCGCTTCATGACGATCGCCCCTCGTCCGTGACCCTTCGGATAGACGCAGATCATCGTCTGGTTGTCTTCCAGGAGGACCGTGGTCGGATGACCCAGGTACTGGCCATCCTCGCGGTCCACGATCACCTGGCGATCGGTCTCGCCCGCCAGGTCGATCAGCGGGATCGAATAGCCGCGGTTTACGGCGGGGGGGAGATCGATCTCACTGACAGCGTCGGCCAGCAGATCGGCGACGAGAGCCTGTCCGGCGGTATTCGGATGGAGACCGTCGAGCAGCAGGTCGTCTGCGGACTGTCCGGCGACCGCGTCGTATTCCTCGTACCGGCGGTAGATGTCCACGACCGGTACATTGTGCCGGCGTCCCACCTGCCGGACGGTTTCGGCGTACCCGGCGTTCAGCAGGTTGAATCCCCAGGGATCACCGGTGTCGTACGGTGCCCGTCCGAATGCCTCGAGCATCGCCTGCGACCAGCGACCGGGATTGGATGTCATCAGGATGACCTGGCATCCCCGCTCCCGGAGGGTCAGGACGAAATACGCCAGATTCGTCTCGTATTCCTCCCGGGAGACCTGTGGTGTGGTTGTCCCGTCAGGGACCAGGATGGCCGAATCGTTCAGGCCGAACTGGATGATGACGAGGTCGGGGTCGAGGGCCAGGACATCCCCTTCGAACAGCTCACGGGCTTCGGTGGTGGTGTTGCCTATGACCCCGGCGTTTATCACCGCGGCCGGAATGCCGCGGTCGATCAGGTTCTGCTGCAGCACACCCGCGTAGACGGCCAGGGCCTGCCCCTCAACCCTGCGGGGGGCCGTGGTCGAATCACCGAAGGCGACGATGACGGCGGTTTTCGGGTCATTTCTGGCGCAGCCGGCGGCGATGAAGAGTCCGGACAGGAGGATCGCACCCGGGATGATACGCGTCATGTCAGAACCTCTCCCTGGCGAGTTCGGCAGGATCGTGCTCGGTGAGAGAGAACGGTCGCAGCCGGTAGCGGTAGGAATACTCCGTGGCGGGCAGACGGTACCGCGGATGGGGGCGGGCCCGGTCGCCCCAGCTGGTATCCCCGCCGAGTCCCATCTGACGGTAGTCGAGATGGAGTGAGACCAGGTCGCGCGGTTCCAGGTCATACGTGTGGCGCTGGGCCTTCTCGTCCCCCGGATCGAAATCTTCGGTCAGGTAATGATGCGCGCTCACCGAGAGGAGAGGCATGCCGACCGCCAGCAGACCGAGGCCATCCTTGTTGGTGAGGGAGATCCAGCGCACGTCGGCGCGATTGCCGTTCTCCTGCGGCCGGACCGTCTTCCGGTCCTCGTAGTTCTCGTGCGGGCCCCGTCCGAACCAGGTGACCTGGTCGAATTCCCGCGGCAGGACGATGTCCATGCCGAACCGGGGGAGTTCCGGCAGGGTGGTGCTGCCCGGGATCAGGTGCCCCTCCACGATCACGTCTCCGCTGCCGAGGATGGTATACGTCGTGTGATAGTGTGACCCGTCCACCGGCAGGACAGCCGCGATCGTCACCCCGATCTTCGACGGCGTGATCTGTTCGAAGGAGACCTCCGTAACCCGGCGAGCCGCCCCGGCCTCCCGCCAGACCGAGAGGGTGCCGACGATCTCCGCGCCGAAGTCGTTGTCGGTCGGAGCCCTCCAGAACGCCGGTGCCGGTCCGGTCTGCCACAACTCCTGCCGGTGGTGGCGGAAGGAGGTGATC
>JALGWK010000183.1 GCA_025774205.1 bacterium | reverse complement strand
GTACTGGTGCCCGAACTCGTGGATCGTGACTCCTTCGGGCCGCAGCACGCCATCGGCCGCGAACAGCGGCGCTCCCCCGGTAAAGAAGGTGGGATATTCCATCCCGCCGGCGCCCGAGTTGAAGGCGGGATCGACGATGGTGGCGGTCGAATAGGGGTAGGGACCGAACCATTCCGAGTAGTACCTGATGCCGTACTTGGTCGCGTCGAGGTAGCGGTCACGCAGACGACGATGTTCCGGCGTCAGGAGCAGGGTCACCTCGGTCTCGTAGCCCGGCATGAACTCGTAGTCTTCGGTATAGACCAGGTATTCCGGCCAGGCGACCCAGGCGAAATCATGGACCATTTCCTGACGGAACCGGTGCGTGGTGGTGCCGTCCTGGTGCGTCTCCGGACGCCCGACCAGTTCCCCGGTCGCCCCGACCACGCTATCACTCGGAACCGTCAGCCTGACATCGTAGGTGCCGTAGTCGGCGAAGTACTCAACCGGGAAGTACTGGTGCGCGTTCCAGCCCTCATCGGTGAGAACGGCGATCTTGGGGAACCACTGGGCCAGAAAGTAATAATCGTCGATGTATCCCGTCCTGGCGAAGGTTCGCGGGACTTTGATGGTGAACTCGATCCGCAGTTCGATCTCAGCCGCGGGAGGCAGAGGTCTTGGCAGTCCAAGGCGAAAAAGGGTCTGGTCCCAGACATTCCCGTCATCGGGCTGGATATAGGCGAATGTCTCCAGGATATCATCACTGCCGAAGAACATGTTCGTCTGGATGTCCGCGCCGGTGACCTGGAGCCAGGCCAGGCGCTCCTCCGGGATGTCCCCGGGGAATCTGCGTCCCCTGAAACTGAGCCAGGTACTGCCGTCGGTCTTCCAGGCGTTGTAGTAACTGTGGAAGAGGAGTTCGGAGACCTGTCGCCGGGTGGTGTTCCTGAAGGTGACGATCTCGAAGCCCGATATGGTGTGCGTGTCCCGGTCGAGAGTCACATCCATCTCGTATGATGCGACCGGCCGGAAGCCCGGTGCGGGCACATTCACACCGCTCGGCAACTGAGCCTGGACACTGACTGTCAGGAGGAAGATGAGCGCGGTTCCCGTCAACAGCATCAGCCTGGTCGTCTGTCTGAAGGGTGATCTCATCTGTGCTCCTTGCGGGTGACGAGCTGAAGGCCGGATGGTTGGGGCCGGGATTTCACTGGCTGGAAAGTCTGACATCATGGGATTATCTCCATCACCTTCCGGGAGTGTCAAGTGTCACCCCGGGTTGACCTGCCGGCTCCATGCGGTTAGGCTCAGTCAGACATCTACCTCATAATTTCGATCGAGCCGACGCACGACAGGAGAGATCAGAGACATGAGAGCGGAACGGTTACGGATATTCACCGTGGTCATCACCCTCGGTATGATTGCGGTTGTGGCGACCGGTTGTGGCGGTAAGGACGAGGAACCGGTCGCGGAGGTTGAGCAGCCGGTCAGCCAGCCGGCGGAGCAACCAGCCCGGCAACCGGTGCAGCAGCCGGCCGCCTCCGAAGAGCCGACAGTGGTGCGGGAGGCTGCCGAAAGCCCTCACGGTTTCTATACGATCCAGCTCTCCTCCTGGAGAACGCAGTCAAAGGCGGACCGGGAGGCCCGTCGCTATCAGGAGATGGGACTGGAGGCATACGTACAACGGGCCGACCTCATCGGGAAGGGTACCTGGTTCCGGGTCCGGGTCGGTCGCTATCCGGCTCTTACCGATGCCCAGGAGGCGGTCCGCTCCCTGGTGGATGTCGAGGCGAGCTGGGTGGACAATTTTAAAGTGGCGCAGGTACCGCCCGGCAGCTGAGCCACTCGGCCTGACAGCCTACCGGACCATCGAGATCCCGGTCAGGGTTTCCAGGGACTCCATGAGACCGGGATCGGTCGCGCCGGCCCCCAGTTTCAGCCCGTGGGATGGGATCGTGAGGAGGAGTACTTTCCTTCCCTTACACATTTCCCCGATCGTGAGCGGCAGGCCGCTGAGGGCGTCGAGGGCGATGATCAGGTCGGGATAGCGGGCCAGGAGTTCTCCCTCACGCTCCATGGTCAGGAAGGTGCCGACCGCCATCAGGCGGAAGGGCGGGCATTCCAGCCTCCCGATCAACATGCCGCGCGAATAGCTCTCACGGTAATCGATGACTTCGCCTTCACCCCAGAATCTCGCCCCGGGTTGTTCGGTGAGCCAGTGGGCCGCGAGTTCGATACTCTTCGCAAGCTGGCGGCGATAGTCACGACCGAGTTCCTGCGCCATTTTAATTCCACCGGGAATGCCGCCGTCCATCACCTGGTTCAGATCGACCGGATTGCGCGCCACCGCGACCGTGCCGCCCGCCTGAGCGGCGGACCTCCGGACCAGTTTGTCAGCGATCGGCAGGGAAGCCGCCACGAACATCTCGATATATTCTCCCCGATCGGAGGACCCTCCCGCACAGGCCTGCCAGGAAATGTACCCGTCGATCCGGGTGAGACCGAGGGTTCCCTGGAGTGTCAACGGATGGCCCCGTCCGTCCCCGGGCAGATCGATCACCGGGAAGCCGAGAACGGCAGAGGGATACCACCCGTCCACGACCGCCCGTCCTCCCATCCCCTCCGGGATCAGGCCGGTCAGTTCGCCGCTCAGGTGCTCCTTCAGCAGCTCAACCGCCCGCATGTGGTGGCCGGGATTGATAGTGGTCTTCCTCCCCACCGGCGCCTCCGCCATGGTGCAGCAGGCCAGGAGCCCATCAGGGGGATGATCGGCGGGATGGATGAGCGAAGGGCGACCGACATTGAATACGGCTCTGCCCAGTGCCAGGCCTTCCGCGACACTCCCACCCCCGCCGCCGCCCAGCAGAGCGCCGCCCCAGACGGTGTCCTCCAGCCATGTCTCGCTCATCTGCATAACGGGGAACCTTACCCGACATCAGGCGTAAAGTACACCGCTCTGTAATAAGGTTCCGGTAATCAGACAGGGATGAGGGCGTTCTGTTCCTTCGCAGGGAGAGGAGGCTTTTCACTATCCTACCATCCGAAAGGCACGGTATTATTATCGGGGGTGCTTGCGAGGGGATTTGAAGGGTCTGCCGGCCGCGGAAGGGCTTGTCCTGTCATGAAGAAGATCTTGCTGTTGCTTTTCCTCGCCGTGATTCTGGCTCCACCGGTCTCGTGGAAGCTGGCAAAAGACAAAACAGTGGAAATGGTGATCGTGGATGCCTCTGTCGCCGATGACAAGGTGGAGACGCACGCCGGCATTACCTGGCTCACCGAGCAGATGAGGATACGCCGTCGCGAAGGATACCCTTACCGCCTCAGCACCTACTTCGGTCATTTCCCCGGTCAGAGCGAAAAAATCATCCGTTTCAGGGCGGAGACGCTGACCGGGATCGATCTGCTCTATCTCTGTGATCTCCGCGGAGTGTGGCAAAGCGGCACTGAATCATTCGAAATCCTGCGGAATCCCCATCGTGACAATCTTCTTCACTCCGGCCTCTCGATCGAGGAGGTCGACGCGGTCGTGGACTATGTCAAATCGGGTCGGACCACCGTGGCGGAAGCTTTTCTCTTCTATGCCAGTCACGAAGGGGGTGACGTCTCACGCCGCAAGCTCCAGGAAGCCTTCGGTGTCAAGTGGACCGGCTGGATCGGTGCCTCGTTCATGGATCTCAGCAACATGCTCGACGTCCCCTTCTGGGTCCGGACGTTTTACGAACGGGAATTGAGCGCGAACTGGGATTTCGATGGTCCCGGGATCATCCTGATGGAACCGCAACTGAAGAAGTTCATCGTTTTCAAACCGGGCGTGGAACTGTTGGAGGCGACTCCAACCCTGACCATCACCCATCGAGATAAAGCGCTGGGTGATGATGTCGAGTCAGGGGTGTCCCTCTTCAGCTGGTTCGAGATAGTCGAGGCCAATCGGGTTGATCAGATCCGGGCGATGATCCAGCTCTCTCTCACCGATGTCGGTGCCGCGATCTTGCGGGAGAATCGGATACCCACTTCGTTTCCTGCCGTGGTAGCGCAGTGGGTCGATCGCACGACCTGGTATGTTGCCGCCGATTTCGGGACTGCACCTTCCTGGCTCGGCCCTGCCCAGGTGGGCTGGATGCCCGAGATGAGGAGAGGGCTCTCTTCGGCCCTCGGGAAGTATTACCCGGGCGAAGAGGCGTTCTGGAAGTTCTATATCCCCTTCATGCGCAACGTACTGAACGAACTCGCCTACTGAGCCTCTTCCGGCGCCGCTCGAATGCCACGGTGGTTGCGTGACAGGGCACCAGGCACCTGCATCCCCTGAAAAGGAAACCCCGCCCGGCCGTGAGGCCGAACGGGGTTGCTGGTGGATCCATCCGCGAGCGTGATGATGTCAGTCGAGTATCACCTTGCGGATCTCGGCGCCGAAGAGCCGGTGGCTCTCGGCGGTTCGCTCACTGCCGTAAGCCAGCGTATCGAGCCGGCCTGGAGCCAGAGCTGGTCGTCCGCCCGGACCAGAGTGCCCTGCACGATACCCCGGCTGATCTCGGTTGCGAAGAAGTCTACCCAATCCTGATTCCGGTTCCACTGCAGTCCGGCCACGTCGAGTTCGACAGCGGTCGAGGGATCGAGCTGATCTGCCGGTTCCAGGATACCGCACATTCCACGGTTCTGGTCGATCCTCAGTTCATCGTTCTCGGTCGAGATGAACCTGGTCGTCACCACGGAATCGGTATTGGCTCTGACGAAACGGAATTCATCTCTGAATTCATCTCTCCCCCATATGGAGTCGGAGGCTGTGGGGACGTTGATGATGATGAGTTCGTCGGAGGTGTTTATGAACCCCCTTGAGATCCCGATCGATTCGAACTGGGTCCCGGGCATGTAAACGAAGAAATCGTCGTTCTGCTGATTTGAGAGAATGGCGTAGATCCCGATTCCGAGAGCAGCCACGAAGCCGATCATTCCCAGGATCTGCGTGATTCCGCCGCCACGGCGTCCCACGGGCTCCAGGGCAGTCTCATCGACGCCGCCGAGCGGTGCGCCTGCCGTGATGGCCATCGCCCTGGGGGTCTGCCACCTGGTCAGTTTGAGGTCGAGCCTGGTGCCCATCTCGGGGGGCATGGCGTCGACCTTTTCGTAATAACCTCCCAGGATTTCCTCGATCCGCGTGGTGAGGACCTCCAGTTCACCCGGTTCCGCGGGGATCTCCTCCTCGACCGCCGCTCCGGACACCTCCCGGACATCGCTTTCCACGGCCTCTTCACCTTCACCGGTTTCCTCACCCTCGGCCGGAGCCTCGTCCTTGACCTTCGGTACTTTCTTCTTCTTTACCGGGGGATCCTCGACGAGCAGTTCGATCAGGGTCCTGTCAGCCAGGTCCTTTATCCGGATCTTCGGGTCACCCTTGTCCAGCCAGAGATAGAAACCGGCCCCGATCACTTCCCTGTGTTCGATACCCTCGAGCACCTCCGAGAGCCGTTCGGTGATGGTCCGGTCCTGACGGTTCCCCTCTACGAAGAAGCCGTTGAACGTCGATGATTGCCAGTATCTGGCCATGGGATTCTGTCCTCCGCTCGATGTGCGGGCCGAATACTAGTAAGGGGTTCTGTTGTAGTCAATCGGCATTACTCTCTGATATCTGACGATCAATGTCGCCGGGTGTTAAGGGCCGCTTTTTGAGGCTGCAGGTGCGTCCCTGCTGCTCTCTTTGCGGTTGTTGAGGTCGGTCTTCTCTGATAGTGTCCAGCCACATACAGATGCTTTTCAGTGATCCCGCAGGGGATCATGGAGGGAAGCCGGTGTAAATCCGGCGCGGCCCCCGCCACTGTAACCGGGGACGACCGTCGCAGGGTCATGATGACCCGACGCCACTGGCCGGTTTGGTCCGAACGTCAAAGGAACCGTTCGGGCTGATCGTCCGGGAAGGCGCGGCGCGAGGCAGATCCGGAAGCCAGGAGACCTGCTGGAAGGCCCGACCGCTTGATCCCTCGGGGGCAGGGTGGTGGTGGGCCCTCGACCCCTCAGGCCGA
>JALGWK010000182.1 GCA_025774205.1 bacterium | reverse complement strand
GTTAGTAAATGTTCCCATGGTGGTCGCGGTTCCATCGGTCTCGAGCACGAACACGCTGACCGCTGCCATCGGATCGCCTGTATTCGCGTCTAAGACCTTACCGCGGATGGTACCTGTGGTGCCTTGCGCATGAGTCAGATCAGGAATGAGGAGCAGAGCAACTACGAAAAATAATGGAAAGATTCGGATACTCACTCTCATTACATCCCCCTTAGCTGTGCATGCCGGAGAAGAGTGGGAAATATCATTCTATATGTATGTATTCAGAAGCGATTGTACGGGTACAGTATGACCTGTGCAAGAAAGGTGAACATATATTCGCCATGCCGTATGATCGGTTACGATGGTGCAAGGGATACGACCGGGAGCCGTCAGAACGCAGCGCTGGCGCTGATCGAGAGGATGGCGTCCTTCCCCCCGGGGAGCAGGCCGTGGGTCATTCGCCAGGTGTAGTCGAGCCGGAGGAAGGTCATAAGCCGTGAGACGCCCACTCCCACCTCCCAGTGCGTATCCCGGGTGGCGTTGGCGCCATAGCCCCTGAGACCGCTGTTGAAATCCTTGATACTGCACCACCCCACCGCGCCGTGCAGCAGCAGGTCGACGTCGAACTGGCCCCGGGGCCGCAGGCCGAGCAGCCGCAGCGGCCACGACCGGAAGTTGTGTTCCATCCAGATCAGCCCCATGGTGTCGCCGGCGAACTCGCCCGCCTCGAGGCTCATGAAGGCCCCCCGCTGGTATGCCCCCCCCGCTCCACCGTAGAGATCGAACATCAGCTGGGGGGGAAGCTCCCCGGAGGAGATCCCGCCCCGCAGGATGGTCTCCAGGTACCCCGAACCGACCGTGTTCAGGTGGATGTCGGCCATCACCATCATGCGCAGGAAGGAGAAGTCGCTCTTCCAGGCCGAGGCGTCGGATATCTCCAGGTCGCCCCGGATTCGGATGGAGTTCTCGCCCTCGATCAGGATATCCATGCGGCCCGCCTGGATGAACTTCCGGGTGTCGATCTCGGCCGAAAAGGTCCCGCTGCGCATGCGCCCGCCGATGATGGGAGCGTTCTCCCGATACGTGCGGGAGGAGTTGAAGATGCTGAAATCGGTGTTCCGCGTGACGCTTGAGTGCTCCCGGTCCTGGTAGAGGTAGGCCAGGTTCACGATCCCGATGGGACGGAACCGCAGCCAGAAACTCCAGCCCTGCTGCAGGTAGTAAGCGACCGGATCGATGTGATAGAAGAGCCCCAGTGAGGTGATGCGGCTCGGGGTATAGAAGTCGAGGCCCTCGCGCCAGACCAGTGACCGGTCGAGGCCGAAGCCGCCGACCAGCTCCGGTGCCTTGCTCAGAATCCGCTCTAATTCGAGGCTGTACTTCCACGTCCGATCGGCAAAACCGTAACCGCCCCGGAGAGTGATATCGGTGAGCGGGAGGCGGTCGCTGAGGGTGAGCCCGGCCCCCAGGTACATCCCCTCCACCCGGTTGAAGTGGAAGAAATCGGAAAAGCTGGTTGTGACGATCCTGCTGGTCCCCGACCCGGCTCCCGACCGACCGAGGAGCATGTTGATGAGGACCTTGCGGACTCCGGTCAGTTCCGCCACCTCCCGTTCGATCCGCACATAGGCATCGACTTCAGCCGTGGTCAGGGGCAGGATCTGCCACCCCTCCCATTTCTCCGGACCGGCCGCGTCGGCGCCAGGGTCCACCTGCACTTCGTACCGACCGAAGAGACCGCGAGGGAGTTCCTCATTGATGGTGTAGTCGTAGAGAACGGCATGCATCTCCATGAGCATCTGCCGGTCGATCCCCTAGATGCCAGCTCCCGTCGGCGATCATCAGCGTACCGGTGAATAGCGGAACCGTTTCCCGCTTCGGATCGACCGCCACGATGAAGACGCGTTCACCCTCCTGTTGGAGGGTATCGATGATCGAGTAGGTGTAATGATCGAAGGCATCGGCGGCCATCGGGCTCGGGACCGAGGTATCGGCCACTATCACCCGGTCCTGGTAGAAGTTCGGCATCCTTCCGGAGGTGATGATGTTCCAGGCCGGCGCGAAGGTCGCCGTCTGCCGCCGGGCGATAATCGTTTCCAGGTGCTGGTCGGGCGTTGCCCAGTAGCCCCGGGTCTGCGATTCGAGGATGCCGAGGATCTCCAGGTCCGCCGGAGCGGCTGACTCACTGCCCGAGGTGAGGGTGGTGCGGGTATAGGCTTCGTACTGAAGGGTGCGGAGATCCGCCAGCATGGCCGCCTTTGCTGCCAGCGCCCGTCGTATCAGTTCTTCGGCCGGATCACCGGTGGAACCGGGACGGACCACCACCGAAGGCATCAGGAGCGGGACCGGCGCCAGGGTGATGTTCCGTTCGATCGTCTCCGGGCCAAGCGCCACTCTGAGGGTGTCGCTCCGATAGCCCAGAAAGGAGAAGACGATCCGCCAGTCGCCAGGTGGCAGGAGGAGCCGGTATGAGCCCTCGGCGTTGGTGATGGTTCCGAGGGTGGTATCCAGTACCCGGATGTTCGTCCGGGAGAGCGGCTCACCAGTCAGGGAATCGGTGACGGTGCCGACGATCCGGCCCGTCTCCTGAGCCGCGATCCGACCAGCTGACAGCGAGAGCAGTGATGCGAGGAACACGGTCAGGAAAACCGTCAGAAAGAAGACCGGTGCTGAGACCGGAGCGCTCCCCGGTCGCAGCTGGAGCGGAAGACCGCCGGCTTTTCCGGAGTGATGATCCATACCGTCCGCCGACACTCCGTCCGTCATCGACGGGAGAGAACCCGGCCCGCGAGTTCGTCGGTGAAGGCGCCCTCTTCGACCGCCGGACGGCCGTTCACGATTACCCACACCATCCCTTCGGCGAGCCGGCCGGGCTCCTCCCAGGTGGCGGTGTCGGTCAGGCGATCGAGGTCGAAGATGGCCAGGTCGGCGAAGGCTCCCTCCCGTACCACTCCCCGATCCTCGATGGTGAAGACAGTGGCTGAAAGCGAAGTCATGCTCCTGATCGCCCCGGCCAGGTCAAGCACCCCCTCTGCCAGGGCGTACTTCCTGATCTTGCGGGGGAAGGTTCCGAAACTGCGCGGATGCGACATGGCGTTCCCGCCGACCGGGATGTCGCCGTCGGTGGAGGTCATCGTCCACGGCTGGCGCATGAAGGTCGCGATATCCCCCTCCTCCATGTTGAAGGAGATGATCGAGGGACTCCCCTCACGAAACAGTTCCATGGCGGCTTCGACCGGCCCGAGCCCACGATTTTCAGCAACCTCATGGAGGCTCTTCCCCACGATCTCCGGTTCAGCGCGTGAACCGCTGAAGACGATCCGATCGGCGCCTCCGCGGCGCTGCAGGTTGGCCGTGATCGCCTCCCTGATCCGGGCCCGCTCGGCGGGATCATCCAGCCGCCGGACCAGTTCGGCCCGCCCTCCCGCCTGCGCCCACCGCGGCAGGAGCGCTGGCGCCAGGCCGGTACTCGAGGCTTCATACGGGTACTGGTCGGCCCAGATCTCGAGTCCCTCGGCGCGGGCCGCGTTGATCAGTTCGACCACCTCGTCGGAGAGCCCCCAGACGTTCGGACCGAGGGCCTTGATGTGGGTGACCACTCCCGGGATCCCCGATTCCCGCGAGATGGTGATCAGTTCCTCCACCGCCGCCAGCAGGCCGATGGAGTAGTCCGACTCATCCCGGATGTGACTGGTGTGGACGCCGCCGTAAGAGGCGGCCAGCCGGGCCAGTTCGGTGATCTCCCCGGTCTCGGCGAAACTCCCCGGAGTGTAGAAGGGCCCGCTCGAGAGGCCGAAGGCCCCGGCCTCCATCGCCTTCCGGACCAATCCCGACATGGCCTGCAGTTCCCGGCTGTCGGGAGCCCGGTCCTCCATGCCGAGCACGTTCCGCCGGACCGAGCCGTGCCCGATCATGAGGGCCACGTTGATCCCCAGTCCGTGTTCCTCGAGATCGTGCTTCTGCCGGACCAGGTCTGTTGGTCCCTGCCCGTCGGGGTTGAGGATGGCCGTGGTCACTCCCTGGGCCAGCAGCGGCCGGGCCGGACTCCCCTCTTCGGTGACCAGCCCTCCGGCGGCGTGAGTGTGGACGTCGATGAAGCCGGGAGCGACGTAGAGCCCATCGGCGTCGATCGTCCGGCTCGCCCGGGCCTCTGAAAGATCTCCCACGGCCACGATCCGGTCGCCGAGCACGCCGATGTCGGCCCGGTGCCACGGATTGCCGGTACCGTCGAGAACCTTCCCGCCGGTGATGAGGAGGTCGAATCGGCCGGGCGTCCGGTATGACCGGGATGGCGCGCGGGAGGTGATGGCGATCGCGATCATCGCGGTCACACCGACCGCCAGCACGGTTGCGGTCGTCAGATTGGTAAAGCGGTTCCGATCCACGATTTCTCCTTTGTCGCTATCCGTCACCTCATTACATAGCAGAGCCGGCCTGAATCGTCCATACGGAGCGAACGGTTATCGAATGAGCACATCCGCCAGACTGACCGAAGGACCCGTCGCCTCCACCCTCAAGCGCATGACCCTTCCGATGATCATCGCGATGCTGGCAATGATCGCGTTCCACCTCACCGACACCTTCTTCGTCAGCCGGCTCGGCACCGCCCCGCTGGCGGCGATGAGTTTCACCTTCCCCATAGTCTTCATCATCAACAGCCTGACCCTCGGGATCGGAACCGGGGCCGGAGCGGTCATCGCACGCGCCATCGGTGCAGGAGATTCCGACCGGGTCCGGCGACTCACAACCGACAGCCTCACCCTGGCGCTCATCCTGGTAGGCATCGTGGCGACGATCGGTCTGCTCACGATCAAGCCGGTCTTCACCCTGCTGGGAGCCACCGGTGAGACCCTGCCGCTTATCAGACAGTACGTCACCATCTGGTACTCGGGAGTGATCTTCGTCGTGATCCCGATGGTGGGGAACGCCGCCATCCGCGCAACCGGCGACACGAAGACCCCCAGCTACATCATGCTCTTTGCGGTCACCGTGAACCTGATCCTCGACCCTCTTCTGATCTTCGGGATCGGGCCGTTCCCGCGGCTGGAACTGCAGGGAGCGGCGATCGCGACCGTCTCGGCCCGCGCCTCCACGATGGTGTTGATGCTCTGGGTCCTGATCCGGCGCGAGAAGATGATCTCGTTCCTGAAACCGAAGCTCGGGCAGATGTTCGACTCGTGGAAGTCGATCCTCTACATCGGACTGCCGACGGCGGGTACCAACGTCGTCGTGCCGCTGGCGATCGGCATCATCACCCGCCTGGTCTCCGGGTATGGCCCGGCGGCAGTGGCGGCCCTCGGTGTTGCCACGCGTATCGACCCCTTCGCGCTGGGCGCCATTTACGCGCTGTCAGCTGCCCTCGGCCCGATGGTGGGACAGAACTTCGGGGCCGGCAAGATGGGAAGGGTCGAGGAGGCCGTGAAGGTCAGTCACCGGTTCGCCTTCTTCTGGGGGCTCTGCGCGCTCATCCTCATCGAGGCGTTCGCTCAACCGATCGCATCCCTCTTCAGCAAGGATCCGGCGGTGGTGGGTACCACCATCAGATACCTCCGCCTGGTGCCGATAGGGTACGGGATGCAGGGCCTGGTGCTGCTGACCGCCACCACCCTCAACGTACTGCACAAACCGCTCCACGCCGCAACACTGGTCGTGATCCAGATGTTCGTCCTCTATATCCCGCTGGCGTTCCTCGGATCGAAATTCCTGGGTCTTTCAGGGATCTTCGGGGCGGCGGCCATAGCCAACATCATCGCCGGTATCCTCAGCTTCTGGTGGGTACGGCGGATCTTGAAGATCATCAGTGAGGCGGAACGTTCAGCACCTTACATGTAACCATCACCTTTTACGGCGTGATATCCACCCGGTAGTTCAGCACGAACTCGATCACCTTTGACACCTCGACCATATCCTTCGCGATGTAACGCACCGCGTGGGCGTCGATCCGCTCGAAGACCGGCAGGTATGAGAGCAGTTCCCCCGGCCGCCAGTTCTTCATCTGGATCTCGAGGGTGACCTGCCCCGTCAGACGCCACGGCCGGAAATCATCGATCCGTGCCACCGCCCGCTCCGCCTTCTCCCGGATCATCTCACGCGCCGCGTTCGGCGTGATGCCGAGGGCCGCCTCGTATGATATGGCCTCCTTCACCACCGCCGTCTCGATATCGCCGAGCACGGCCGTCGCCTCTGCCGCCACCACGTCATCGCCGCTGATCATGATGACCGGGACGTTGAAGTGGCCCGCAATGGCCGCGTTGATATGGGCCTCGTTCACCGAGCGGCCGTTCAGCCGGATATCGGTGAGGTTGGTGCTCGACATGGTGTGGGCCCGCACTCCCGTGG
>JALGWK010000181.1 GCA_025774205.1 bacterium | reverse complement strand
CGAGAGCCACAGGTATGAGAATCCGCCCCGCAGCCAACCGGCCGGGATCGAGGCCAGAAGCCCCAGCTCCACCCCCTGAAGGACGGCACTGCTCATGTTCTGGAACTGGATGTTGCCGTCACTTCGGACAACCCCCTCGATCATCGAAGTGTACCGGTTGCTGAAGAGCGATCCCTCCAGCCTCAGGATGGGCAGAGGTGTCCAGTTGCCGCCGATCTCTCCTCCCCACACGGTCTCCGGGACCAGGTCGGGATTGGGTACCACGGTGTATCCGCTCGTGGCCACCGAGGAGAACATCTCGGCCACACTCGGAGCACGGAATCCCTTGCCCGCCGTCATGCGGAGGGACACCACCCGGGAGGGAGAGAATATCAGGGCCGCCTTCGGACTGAACACAACCCGCCCGGGAGTCAGATCGGTGTCATGCAGATCGAGTCGGCCGCCCGCGCTGAAGCGCCACCTCCGGGTCAGTTCCAGTTCATGCTGCAGGTATCCCGCGCCCTCCCACACCCTCGGGCCGCCGTACATGACCGACCTGATCCCGGTGGTGCCCACCATTCCCCCCAGGGTAACCGTGCCGCCTCCCAGTGACATGACCGCCTGCGCGTCGACGGCGGCCTTCAGTATCCCGGCGTCATCATCATTGTCCCGGAAATGGTTCCGCCATATCTGACCGAAGAAGTGCGGCTGTACCTGGAGGTAGGCTCCCTTGCTCAGCAGGCGGCGCCAGGTGGACATGACCATGATCTTGGTCGAACGGATCCAGTCCCCCCTGACGAGCGGCTCCACTTCATAGGGGTCGTTGACTGATGACCACTGGACGAAGTGGCCCCGGTCCTGGTGGGCCGCCACGGCGGTGGTGCTCCAGATATCCCGTCCACCCTGCGGACCCTCCACCTTCACCATCAGATGGGTATTATCCCACCAGCCGTTCTGACGGTAGCCATCGGACGTCTCGTAACCCGCGGAGAGCAGCAGTCCGAGGGATCCGACCGGCCGGATCAGGGTGCCCTCGAATCCCCGCGTCCAGGCTCGCCTGTTCCGGAAGTGGTATTCTTCGAACCACGGCTTGTCCCAGCTGCCGAGGCGCAGGCGCGCATAGGTCGAGGGCCCTTCGTGGGCCGATCGGGTGAGCACGTTCACCACCCCGCCCATGGCCGAGGAACCGTAGAGGGCGCTGGCGGCCCCCTTCACCACTTCCACCTGCCTTACCGCCTCCGCCGGAATGGTATCCCAGCGAACATTGCCGGTATCGCCTCCGAGCGCGGGTACTCCGTCAAGGAGGACCAGTACCCGTCCGCCCGCGCCGCGGTTGTAACCGGTCGACCCTCGGATGCCCAGTTGTTCATCAATCATCGTGACGCCCGGTACGAGCGGCAGGACGGTATCAAGACGCGGTGCCGCCCGCGCCCTCAGTTCCCGGGCGTCGAGGAAGGCCACCGCCGAGGCGGCCTCCTCGACCCTCTGTCTGGATCGTGCCGCGGTCACCACAACATCCTGGAGCCGCAGCACCATCGGGGTGAGCCCCACATCGAGCCGTTGGGTGCCGTCGGCGACGACCGTGACCTCCCGCATCTCAACCTGGTATCCAATGACGGAGAAAGAGATCTGCTGGACTCCTTCAGGCACATTGAGCAGACGGTATTCGCCCTCGCGGTCAGTGGTTGTGCCGATGAGCGTCCCGGTGATCATGATGTTCGCCATCGGGAGGGGAAGATCGGTGGAGGCGTCGGTCACCCGACCGGTGATGGTGCCGGTCCCTCCCTGGTCGGCAGGGACGCCGGCCTGCAGGAGACAGAGCAGGAAGAGCGCCTTCAACGGAGATCCTCCCGGCCGGCGGGACCGGCGGGGATCAGCGAGAAATCACCGATGAGATCGATCGTACGCAGAGCGCCGGGGGTCACGAGGACCGGTCGGGGAGCGGTCGGCGATCCCGGATCGGCATGGAAACCGATGACCACCCACGACGCGATATCGAGGATGTTGGCGCCTTCCCGCATCCAGGCTACAACCAGGTAGCCGTATTCTCCGGCCGGGACATCCCACAGGAAATCGAACGAGCCAGCGCCGATCTCAGGCGCTTCGGTGAAGAAGATCGGAAGCTCGCTCTCATTGGAGGTGGGTTCTTCGAGGAAGAGGGCAGCCGCGACGACACCTGTATCGGCAGGCCACGAACCCTGGAGGATGACCTGCCCGCCCAGCCCGGTGCTGTCCGGACCGACCGGTTCGAGACCGTGACCGCACCCCGCCAGCAGCAGCGCGAGGAACGCTATCCCCAGACGATCCGGCCTCGATCTCGTGGCTGACCTCCCTGTGCTACTTGATCGCCAGGTAGAAGCCGAGCTGGAACTCGCTCAGCAGGATGTTTCTCAACGCACGGGGCACGTTCCCGGCCAGGGTGGCCACCCGGTACCGCGCTTCAACCATCAGTTTCGTGGTCTCGGAAACGTCCGCGATCGCCCGGGCGATAAGGACCTGCACCCCGAAGCCCAGGTGCTTGAAGGGATCACGCAGGAAGTACTCGTCCTGCTGGAGCATCGTGCTGGAACGCTCGGGATCGTGGTTCATCACGTAGAATCCGATCCCTGCTCCGAGGAGCATCTTCCGTCCCTCAGTTGCGAACACTCCGCTGGCGGTCAACGAGGCGCCCCCCTGCGAGATATCCGTCACCTCATGGTTGTCCGTGCTCGCTGGCTCGGACCACAGGCCGCTGGCATTGGCCGTGTTCGCTTCGATCTCCGTCAGGATGTACCACCTCTCTCCCCCCGTCAGAGGAATGGCGTAGCCGAGACGGACGTACAGCACCGGCACCGGAGGATCAAATTCCGGCCAGGCCTCACTCGTGTAATCGCCGATGCTCAGGAGAGTGGAACCGAATCCGAGATGGAGCTGTCCCTCCGATTGTCTCCGCTGGGAACTGAAACGGGGAGTGAACTGCGCCAGGACCGGTTCGGATACCGTACCGAGGATGAAGACGATCAGGAGGGCGAGAGGTATCAGGCGTCGGGCGAACATGCATGCTCCTTTACGGTGATCTCCATCCGAAGCCTGTACCCGATCCGGTCACTACAGACCCGGGGGGATGACTCCGGCCTGGATTTGCTTATGCTCTGTCAGATAGCCGCGCTCGAACCGTGACTGCCATACTCCCTCATACATCATTGTATCGGAGTAGAACCACAGTTCCGTCAGTTCCCCCTGCCCCCGGATTGAATCGGGGGGACCCAGGGTTGCCCTGACTACCCCTCTGCTCATTCCCTCGACAAGGAGTTCCTGTTCCATCGCCTCGGCCATCTGTTCCTCATATGCACGACGTAATTCAAGTTCCCTTTGTTCAGAAAAAACGTGATAGCGGCTCCAGAGAGCAAGTCCCACTGCAATGACCGCTATCCCGGCCAGTACTATTACCACTGCCTTGAGGGCTTTCTTTTCGATAATTTCCAGCTTCATTCCCTTTATGCCTTTCGCGCTTGATATTACGACCTCTACACGTTAGACGTCGAGGGGCGCTTCATACTTGCACGGCAGGCGCGCCATCACAAAGAAAGACCACCGGAAGGATAAACGGACATGGGGACAGGAACACATCGTCCGACACGCAATCCTCTCTTCGACCGGATCCGCGCTGCCGCCCCGGGGTCGGGTCTTCTGCTGCTGCTCATCTCTCTCCAGGCCGCCCCCCCCGTACCCGACACCGACCTCATTCCGACCGGCTCCTGGACCTATCGGGTCACCGTCGGCGGTGAGCCGGTCGGAGAGTTTTCCAGCGAGATCCGCCGTGAAGAGGACCGGATAATCTCCAGCAGTGACATGACCGGTTCCTTCATCCAGCGGGGGAGCGTCACCGTCGATGCCAGTACCCTCCGGCCTGTCAGATCGTCCACCTTCCTCTACCAGCCGGGGGAGGGATCCACGACCGCGCGCCTCACCTACCACAGTGAGGGAGACAGTCTCACGGTGCGGGGCAACGTGACCTGGGGAGGCCTCGCCCGCCCCCCCGCTCCGGTCAACATCGACCGCACCCTGCCGGCGCAGTCACTCTTCGACAACCAGTCGCTCGACCTCCTCATTGCGGCCCTTCCCCTCGAAGAGAATGCCGCCTGGAGGATCGAACTCTTCGAACCCACCTCATGGGACCGGACGATAACGGTCACCATTGATGTCCGCGGCGAGACCCGGGTGACGACTCCGGCCGGCCGATTCGATGTCTGGCGGGTGGAGGTGCGGGGATTCAGCAATCGCGTGGAGTACTTCATCGACCAGCGCACGCGGGTCCTGGTGGTGCAGCATCTCCAGGGTGATGACCTGAGACTGGAACTGGTTAGCGGCCCGCAGGCTGGAACTGGTGAGCGGTCCGCAGGCTGAAACTGGTGAGCGGTCCGCGGGCTGGAACTGGTGAGCGGTCCGCGGGCTGGTCCGCGGGCTGAAACTGGTGAGCGGTCCGCGGGCTGACCGGCGTCAGGAAGATACCGGCGGGATCACTCTCCGACGCAGGCGCATACTTCATCCAGCTCCCGCAGGTTCTCCGGTTTCCCGATCGAGATAAGGATGTCACCCGCTTCGATCAGCAGGTCGGGGGGGGGATTGAGGACCGTGATGACCATCAATCCGTATCTGCTCCGGATCTCCGAATCCCTCAGCCGGACGCCGTCGAGCGGACTGCCCTGCTCGACCCGGATCTCCTCCATGCCCAGCTCCAGGTGATCGCGATGGGTGGCGAGTTCAACGAAGTCCACGAAGGCAGGTCTCAGGATCGACTGCGCCAGCCGTATCGCTCCGAGACGGTAGGGGTCGACAACCCGGTCGGCTCCCGCCATCAGGAGCTTCCCCTCGCTCTTCTCCTCGACGGCACGAGCCATGATGAAGAGGTCGGGATTCATCCCCCGCGCGGTCAGGGTGACGAAGAGGTTGTCGGC
>JALGWK010000521.1 GCA_025774205.1 bacterium | reverse complement strand
AACGTCCGTCCGCTTACTTCAGGACCTTGATCAGGAGCTCTTCGCCGTCACGCTGGGTCTTGATCTTCATTTCGAGCAGACCGGCTGAGCGACGAACACGATTGCGAAGTGTTGTCAGTTTTTCTCCCTGCCCCGGCTTCAGCACACCGACTCCGCCTTCGTTCCGAAGAGTCTCCAGGTAGTTCATGTATTCGCGGGTAACTCCGTGCACACGGCTCTTCGCGAAGCGTTTCTCCGCCTGCCCACCCTTGATGTGTTCGAACTCGGCCATGAATGTATGCCCCCTATGAAACGATGTAATAAGTAAGATTGAATAATGGAATATAAGTGATAAAAATAGTGGTGCAAGATCATACATCAGTATGCAGGCGGGAGTCATAGCCGATAGTTGCACGATTGCTGTAATATAGTGGCGCGTCAGTCGTCATAAAGGCGCACAAAAAAACGGAAAGATATCGTCCAGAAAGTTTCCGGATGATTCAGGGATCTTCCGGCAGGCGGAACCGCAGTACCCTGAGAGGTCCCTCGCCGGTCATCGGAACTCCGTATCCGCAGAGAAATCCTCCGGCCTCATCGGTGATCCGGACATCCAGATAGGGGGTGGGGAGTACTACCGCATAGCGACGGTCAAAGGTGCCATCCCTGGAGAACTGGTCCAGAAGCAGGGTGGTGTTCCGTGATCCGATCTCATTATCCAGCATCGATGGGTGCCATTCGTTCGTCTGGACGAGCACGCCGCCCCGGTCGAGCGCGACGAGCTGGACGATTGCCACGGTCTCCGTTAACAGGACATCGCGCCGCTGGCCGGCCTGGTGGATCACATAACCGCGACCGGCGGCATAGAGCGTGTTGAGGGGATTCACGCTGATACTCATCGGCGCTGTTGTCGGCTGGTTCGCCGTGGAGATGTGTTCGATAAGGAGACTGTCCCTGTCCGCTATCGTCAGCGGGGCGCCTCCGACCCCGTATCGTCGCACCTGAAGGAGATGCTCACGACCCTCGTCGGGGTGGGACAGGGTGAGTATGTACAGATCACCCCGAATCCCGAGGTCGAGATCCATGGGCAGTCCGGCTCCGATCCTGAAGGAGGCGAGGCGGGCCCCCTCCGCCGAGAAGGAGAGGGCGCGTCGCAGGGCCATGTCCACGCAGGAGCCATCGCCCGCGTCGTTGAAAGCCAATGCCACGGGGGAAGTGAGGCCGAGGCCGGACAGGGAGAGGTCCATGATAACCAGCAGGTGTCCCTCGTTATCGAACCAGGTCACCTCGGTCCGATGCGTGTCGAGCACTATCAGGCTGCCGTCAGGCCGCAGACGTACATCCCTGATCGAGGACCACCCGGGTCGTCCCTCACTGCCGCCCTCGAGCATCAGGAGACCTTCGGCAGGCCGGGGTTCCGGCAGGGTCGTGCCGTCGGCTGGGCGGATCCGGTTCTTTACGTATTCGATCCCGTCGATCTCCTCCCGGACCGGTTCACCGCCATCCCCGCAGCTGTTGAGCAGGAAGAGCAGGGAGAGGACCGCCGCAAGGGGACGGACCATCCCGATCGATGGAGGAGCCTTGACAGGACCGCGTTCGCGGCGCATGTGTATTCTCCCGACTCGGATCACCCGATCGCAGAAGTGACCGACAGAGAGTAACCGATTTACCAGGGGGAAGTCATGCACGTGGTTCGCGTACCGAAATTCGGCCCGCCGGAGGTCCTCGAATACATCGAACAACCCGACCAGGAACCGGCGGCAGGTGAGGTCCGCGCGGCGGTCCAGACGGTCGGCGTCAACTTCGCCGACATCACCGCCCGGATGGGACTCTACCCCGATTCCGGAAAGCCTCCCTTCGTGACCGGATATGAGTTCGCTGGAGTCGTGGATCGCGTCGGGGAGGGGGTGGAGGGTGTGAAGGAGGGGGACGCCATCATCGGGATGAAGAACTTCGGCTGTTACGCCGACAGCGTTGTCACCGAGGCCGGACTCACCTTCCCGATGCCGGCGGGGATCGATCCGGTACGGGGCGCGGCCTTTCCCGTCACCTATATCACCGCCTGGCACGCGATGGTCTATCTCGGCAACCTCCA
>JALGWK010000180.1 GCA_025774205.1 bacterium | reverse complement strand
AAATGCTCGGCAAGCCCATCCCGGTTCGCTTTACGGGAAATGGTTGATTCAAAATCCGGCAGATTGTACTGATGCCTGGTGTTCTGGATGTGGGCCAGCAGATCAGCTCGACGCCGGACAAAGTATGTGCGTCGTCGCAGCAGGTCCCGGGTGGCTCTCATCTCCCGTGGGTAGACATAGGCCATCGGAAACATCCCGGACCGCAGAAGGGCAGCGATCTTGTGCGAATCCACCCGGTCGTTCTTGACCTTGGCGCCGTGGATGGCCCGCATGTACAGGGCGTGGCCCAGGACGAACTCGATCCCTTCCCGGGCACAAACATCAGCGAGCCAGTACCAGGTGAAGGTGCACTCCACACCGACGACCAGTCCCTCGCGGAAGGGGGCAACTGCTTTGAGAAAGGATTCCTCGGAGGCGGGTAGATTCTTGTGGTAGACGATCTCACCTGTCTGAGAGAGAATGCAGATATACATCCAGCGGGTATGCAGATCGATTCCGCAGTAGTACTGACGAGACTGAGTGTAGAATCGCATTGGAGGCCTCCTGGTTTTGAGGTTTCTAGCACCCCAGAGCCTACTCCGTAGGCTCGACAGGGGGCCTCCATTAGTTTCAAGCGCATGCAGCTGTCATCGGCGGAAAGTGGCCAACTCAGCCAGGTGTCCTATACTCTGCCTCTGTCTCTGCCTCTGCAGCTGTCGTGCAGGACGTTAGGCAACACTTTTCACCGTCGTCGTCACCCGAACCTTAATCCCAGCACTGCCAAGCATCGAGACCAGTGAATCGATGCTGAACCGATCGATCTTCCCGCGAACGAGATCACTGATTCGAGGTTGCGTGACGCCCATGATCTCGGCGGCTTCCTCCTGAGTCCAGCCCTTGTTCTCGATCAGTCTACTCAGCTCAATCATGAGATCGGCACGCACGCGGAGATTCTCAGATTCCTCGGGATCAAATCCCAGGTCCTGAAATACATTCGCCTTACCCCGTCGCATCTTCGTGTCCATACCGACCTCCTTCTTCTTCTCAAAAGCATGGAGCACATAGATTGATTCTTCGAATTTGGCGATGTAGAAGACTCTATGTGCTCTGCCTGTTCGAATCCGGATCTCCTGTACTCCTGCTCCAACACTTTGCATGGGTTTGAAGTCGTCCGGCATCAATCCGGATTGGACCTTACGTAACTGATACCCAGCCATCCGCCTGGCATCCTCCGGAAATGCCTGAAGGTCCTCCAGAGACGAACCAACCCATGTCAGTGGTTTGTTGCGCATGTCTCATTATATAAGTACGTATATAATAATGCAAGGTTGCCTAACAAGCGCATGCAGCTGTCATCGGCGAGAATTGAACAACTCAATCAGGTAATCTAGACTCTGCCTCTGCAGCTGACGCGCAGGACGTTAGTCGTACTTGTGATTCCCTGGTCCGATATTCGTGCTATAATGCATCGTCATCTATCTGGAGGTAAGTGACTTGGGCATTGAATTACTTGAAGAGTTCCGAGCCGAGATCATGGCTATCGCTCGTCGCCATGGCGTAGACAGTATTCGTGTTTTCGGTTCAGTAGCTCGAGGCGAAGCAGGACCCGATAGTGATGTGGACCTTCTGGTTACAATCAGCGGACAGACCAGTCCCTGGTTTCCCGGCGGGTTAGTTGCTGACCTTGAGGACTTACTCGGGCGCTCCGTACAAGTTGTAACTGAGCAGGGCTTACACGACCTCCTTCGAGAACAAGTAATGTCAGAGGCAGTACCGCTGTGAAAGATCAGCGCGTCAACCTTCAGCACATTCTTGAATGCATTGAGTCGGTCGAGGAGTACACAGCCGAAGGCCGAACTGCATTTCAGGCTTCCCGAATGGCAAAGGATGCAACTCTTCGACGACTCCAAGTAATGGCAGAGTCAACTCAACGGTTATCTGAAGACCTTAAAGCCCAGCACCCCGATATTGATTGGCGTGCACTTGCTAGTTTTCGCAACGTCCTCGCCCACGACTACCTTGGCATAGATACCGACGAGGTGTTCTCCGCAATCCAGAGAAACCTTCCACCACTCAGGTCGGCGATAGAATCTTTGCTGAATTCGATGTAGTTCGCTCCAAGAACGACTAACAAGCGCGTGCAGCTGACATCGGCAGCAAATGACTAATCCAACAAGGTATCCTATACTCTCCCTCTGAAGCTGACACGCGGGACATCAGCAGGATGAATAGATATGGAATGTCTCAATTGTAAAATCGAGCTACACGAGCAATTTGAACACGGCATCACCATTGATGTTTGCCCGTCATGCAAATCAATCTGGTTCGATAGAGGAGAACTTGAAGTACTTAAGCACCAACCTGATCAAGATCTGCTGTCTAAATTGGACCAGTCTGCTGAATTCAAGCAGAAGAGTAAGATGGATTCCTGCCCGATATCGTTTGGGTAGCCCTCGAAGCAATGACGGGAATATTTGATATTTAATACACCTGCAGCTGGAGGTTCAATGGGTTCCATGAAAGCAGCCATCATCGGAGCAGCCGGGAAAACGGGAACCAGGCTGGTCCGTGAATCCCTCGCTCGTGGGTATGAGGTCGTGGCCGTGTGCCGCGATGAATCCGTCAGGAAACTGGATGAGTTCGCCACCAGTGATGGTTTCACAGTCATTTCAGCCCCTGTAGTGTCCGATGAAGAGACTCTCAATCAGGCACTTACCGGCTGCGATGCGGTAGTGGCGATGTTGATCACGGCACGGCGCCTGAAGGCGACCGAATTGGTGACATCCCTGGCAGGTGCCGCCTCAGCCAATGAGGTGAAGCGCCTGGTGTTCACCGCTGGTGAAGGGACTGCCGTACGGGAGGAGGGCGAGGTATATACCCTGAGGCAGCGCATCATGGTTTCGGTTATACCACCGCTCATGTGGCTCACACCGTACTCCATGTCCGACATGCTGAAGTCATCGAAGCTGGTTAATCAACAGTCCGACTGGGAGTGGACAATAATGCGCGCGCCTACCCTGCGCGATACACCGCCAACAGGGTACCGATTCTGCAAGATCTCCGAGGTCACCTCGAAACATGCCCTGTCCCGGGAAGACTATGCGGCTTGCCTGCTCGATTCCCTGACAAATTCCGAACATCACCGGCGTACCCTGACAGTAGTCTCGGCCACACCAGAGTGAACATAATGAAGCAGTTTTGCTGCAATTGATCCAGATTACCGGGAGCCACCGGGGGTTTGAGAACCACCGTATTGCAGGCCTGACAGCGTAAGCCGTTTATCATCCGTACTATGCCCGGACTCGTCCAGCGTCCTGCCAGACGTTTTCTCATACCCCGTATTCGACAGTTCGGGAAGAGTCTTCATTATGTATTCGCGCTACCTCCTCAACGGTGAACAAATGTACCATTCGGTCAGGTGCAGGTTGAAAGCCCTGACCGGTCATTGTCGGCAATCTGCCTCTGCGGCAGATCACGCTGCCACATCCAATCCGGGGGTTGTTCAATGATCCGTCGTTCATGTTCGTTCCTGTTTGCCACCCTGATGATCGCGACCGCGCTGGTTTCCATACCATTCACAGGTGATGTCACAGCCCAGATCACCGAGTTGCGCGAGGGGCGTACAGTGAGTGGTGTGCTCGCCACGGGGGACACAATCCGGTACACAGTCGAGGTCGGTGAAAACTACTTCCTGTACGGTGAGGTGGATCAGATCACCGTCGATGTCATCGTGCGGCTGCTCGATGCCGACGGCAACCAGGTGGGACGTTACGACACCCCCAGCCGGGGCGGAGAGCGGTTCACCAGACGTCTCGGAGACGCCGGGCTCTACACGATCGAAGTGATCCCGTTCGAGGACGAGACCGGCGCATACACGATCACGCTTCATCGAGTGGAACCGGTCGAGACCGATCCGAAGAAGCTGACGGATCAGTTCATGGCTCCCTATGACGAGGATGACTCTCCCGGCGCGGCAGTCCAGGTATGGCGCGACGGCCGAACCCTCTTCTCGAAGGCGTACGGCATGGCGAACCTGGCCTACGGGATTCCATTCGAGACCGACACCCGAACCAACATCGGTTCCACTTCGAAGCAGTTCACGGCGTTCGCGATCATGCTCCAGGCGGATCGAGGACTGCTGTCGCTGGACGACGACATTCGTAAACACATCCCCGAACTTCCCGAATTCGGGGAGATGATCACGATCCGGCACCTGATTACCCACACTTCGGGTCTCAGAGAATTCCTGAACCTCCTCACGATGACGGGCCGTCGGCTCGATCACGGGGACTGGATCGACCGGTCCGAACTCATCGACATCGTACAGAGGCAGCCGGCATTGCAGAACGTGCCGGGCGCCGAGTTCAATTACAACAACACCGCCTTCGGACTTGCGGCGGTCATCGTCGAGCGCACCTCCGGACAGGACTTCCACGTCTTCATGGAGGAGAACGTGTTCGAACCGCTCGGGATGACCCGCACGATGGTCCGCCCATCCCCTGAGCATATCGTCCCCGACATGTCGGAGGGCTACACTCCCGGCGCCGATGGCTTCCTCCAGATCGGTGACCTGGCCGGTGCCGTGGGAGCCGGTGGAATCTACTCCACCGTGGAGGATCTGCAGACGTGGGTTCAGAACTATGCCAATCCACGCGTAGGGAACGCCGGGATCTTCGATGAGATGATGACCTCGTTCGTGCTGACCAGCGGAGACGAGTCTGGTTACGGTTTCGGCCTCTTCATCGATGAGCAGGGCGGACTCCGACGCGTCCACCACGGCGGGGCCGACGTAGCCCATCGTTCCATGATCGTGTACTACCCCGAGATCAATGCCGGCATCACCACCCAGAGCAACCACGCGGGATTCAGCAGCAACGGGGCGTTCGAACTGGCCGCGGCATTCTTCGCTGACGCCATGGATAGCGAGGATGAGGAAGAGGCAGTGGCTGCGGAGCCTGCGACGGGAGAGTTTGATCCCGCGACCTGGGATCCGGAGAGCTTCGATGAGTTCGTCGGACACTATGCGCTCGACGCGGCCCCTGACTTCATTCTCACCTTCACCCGCGAGGGCGACACCTTCTACACCCAGGCAACCGGGCAGGACCGGTTCGAGATCGTGCCGACTTCCGAAACCTCCTTCAGGCTGCTCACCGTCGAGGCCTCGGTCGAGTTCCACCGGAACGATGCAGGTGAAGTGGACGGTCTGACGCTGCACCAGAACGGTGAGAACCACGCGACGAGACTCGCTGACGACAGCTCCGCCGGGTGGGAGCCGACGGTCGAGGAGCTGGCCGAATTCGAGGGCCGCTACTTCAGCGAAGAACTGGAAACGTTCTACACCATCAAGGTGAAGGACGAGAAGCTCGTCGTATTCCAGCGGCGTCTCGACGATGCGAACCTGACGACAGGCGTGGAGGACACATTCTCAGGTGGAGGACTCACCTTTTCCTTCGAGCGTGACCGCAACAGCCAGGTGATCGGCTTCTATGTGGCGAATGGCCGGACGCGGGACGTGCGTTTCGAGCGGGTGAAGTAGCGACACAGTGAACTGACGATCGCCCATCAATCATTCCGGGAAATCGAAAGCTCCTGAAGGAGTCGCAGGATCGGCTCCGGCCCGTCACTGATAAGGACCTGATTGGGGCTGCGGCCCCCGAAGCGGTCATTGGGGCGGGCCATCCATTCCCCCACCGAATCGGGCCGCATCAACCTGATCAGGAGCAGCTGCAGTTCCTCCAGCCCGCGCAACTGTCTCTCCGCGAGCTGGCTCGGCCGACTATGCCCCCCCTCCCATCTGGCAACGGTACGAACGCTCACTCCGACGAGTTGGGCCAGTCGTTCCTGCGAGAGTCCGAAGGCACGACGCAGTCTTCGCATGTGATCAGAATCCATGGAAATACGATAATCAAGGCCTATGACATCTGTCATGACGCGCACTTTTACACCATCGGGGAGTACTCCCCTCGGCTGGTCCCTGACACCTCTTTGCCAGGATGACGAGGTTCTTCCTGTCTCATTTACGCAATGTGTTCGGATCGATACACAAAAATGAGGCAAAAATCACAATTCTTACCTCTGTCTGATGCAAAATAGGCACATACATTTTGTGGTACCGATATTTGAACACCACAAGCTCCATGTAAGCGTAGTATTCTGATCTACTTACCAGTCTAATGCTTGTCTTACCATATTCAGGTTATTCCTACATCCCGGATTTGTCGTGCCACATTCTTACATTGATCCGAAATGGGGGAGTGTCCTGTTTGTATTTACTCCCATCAAGTGCCTGAGAGTGGAGGAGTTGTCATGTCGATCGTGAATACGTCGTCGAAGGGGCAGATTGTCATCCCGGCAAAACTGCGACGCAAATACAACATCGAGCAGGGAACAAAGTTGAATGTTGTGGATGGCGACGGGGAAATAATCCTCCGTCCTGTTCTGCAGGATGCCGTGAAGCAGGCGAGGGGATTATTCAGGGGGGGGCAATCGTCCCTGCAGGAACTGATGAGAGAGCGGAAGGAGGGTAGCCCCGCATGAGCACACCCTTCGAACCGGTTCACTCCCGTAAGCTGGTCCTCGACAGTCACGCCATGCTCTCCTACTTCGAGGGGGAAACGGGGGCCGATTTCGTCGCCAACGCGCTCAGCGTAGCTCAGCAGGGCAAACTCGAGTGCATGATGACCATCGTCAACTGGGGTGAGGTGTATTACAGCATCCTGAGGACCAAAGGTGAAAAAAGCGCCCAGGAAGCGTCCAATGTCCTCGACCAGCTTCCGATCGAGATCGTCAATATGGACATGCACCTGGTTAAAAAAGCCAGCCATTTCCGGGAGCAGTTCAGGATGGCCAACGGGCACTGCTTCGCAGCCAGCCTGGCCCAGAGTCAATCGTGCCCCGTGATGACCGGCGATCAGGCTTTCAAGCGGCTTGAGGATGAGATCCAGGTATTATGGCTGAAATGACACTCCTGACCCTTGGTGACATCCATGACGCCGTCAAATGGACTCCTGAACTCACCCTGGCCGCGGAATCAGCCGATGCCGTGATCCTGGCCGGAGATCTGACCAGTTTTGGTTCTCCCGACGATGTGGCCGGGATCATCGACGATATCACGCGTTTCAACCCAACCTGCTATGCCATCGCCGGGAACTGCGATTCAATGGAAATAGAGTCGCTGCTGGCGGAGCGGGACATCAATTTGAACGGTCGGGGATTGCTGATCGGCGATTCAATCGGTATCTGCGGTGTTTCAGGCTCGAACCGAACCCCGTTCGGAACACCTCTGGAATTCACCGAAGAGGAACTGGCGGATACGCTGGCCGCCGGCTGGCAGGAGATTCGGGAGGCTTCAGTGCGGATCGTGGCGCATCACGCCCCGCCGTACGGTACGAAGTGCGACCGGATCCGCCCTGGACTCCATAAAGGGGTTCGCCTGTTCCGGTCATTCTGTGAACAGGAGCAGCCTGAGCTGGTCATCTGCGGCCACATCCACGAGGCGCGGGGAACCGACACGATCGGGAAGACGCTGGTTGTAAACGGCGGCATGGCCGCCAGAGGGCATGGTTCGGTCGTCGAGATCAGTGAGGGTGAAGTGAGGGTGTCGCTGATATAGGAAGGGTCACCGCATCAGGACCTTCGGACCCGACCGGATCCGTGTTCACTCCTCTTCAGAGCCGACCGAGAGATCGGCCTGCACACTATCCTCTTCACCCGGCAGGGTGGTCCTCAGAACCCGTTCCTGACGCTGGACCTGCCCACCCAATCCATCCTGTTCCTCAGCCTGTTTGCACGACATGCAGAGGCGCACCATGGGCAGAGCTTCCAGACGATCCCGACCGATCTCCTGGCTGCATTCTTCACACTTGCCATAGGAGCCGTCCAGGACCTTAGACCGCGGGCATCCTGCTCGATCAGCTTGGAGAGGTACTCCTTATCATCGGAGAGGGTGACCTCTTCTTCATACTCCGCTGACCGGCTGTCATTGATCTCATCCAGGGTGCCCTGCAGACGCCCCAGCGTCGACAGTTTTCGCTGACGTTCATCAAGGATCAGGCGGGTGAAGAACTCCCGGTCCTTCTTGTTCATGTCATCTCTCCACGCTGGGCTGTTCGGGCAACGCAATCAGAACGAGATCGGCTTCCGCTGAATTTTGGACGCTCCAATCTACGAGTTTCCGCCCTGATTGCAATTCGAATCCGGTTGAGCGTGTTTCTTTACTTCTCGCCGCCATCGGCAGAGTCGTCTTCGACGACCTCGAAATCAGCCTCGACTGCCTCTTCGGTCTGACCGGTGGCTTCACCATCCGGCTGAGCACCTTCACCAGCGGCTCCCGTTTCCTGCGCCGCCCCGGCCTGTTCCGCCTGCTCGTACATCTCCTGCGCGGCCTTGTGCCAGACTTTCTCCAGTTTGTCAGATTCGGTCTTGATCCGCTCGATGCTCTCTCCTTTGAGTGCCTCCTGGAGATCGGCCAGTGCCTGGGCGACTTCAGCGCCTGTTTCAGCCGAAAGGGTGTCCTTCTGTTCCTCGAGCTGTTTCTCGGTCATATACGCCATCTGTTCGGCGTTGTTGCGCGTCTCAACACTCTCCCGCTTCTCCTGATCCTCATCTTTGTGAGATTCGGCATCTGCCACCATCCGATCGATCTCATCCCGGGAAAGCCCGCTCGAGGACTCGATCTTGATGCTCTGTTCCTTGTTTGTCGCCTTGTCCTTGGCGCTGACATTCATGATGCCGTTGGCATCGATGTCGAAGGAGACCTCGATCTGGGGCATGCCGCGCGGCGCCGGCGGGATCCCGTCGAGCTGGAAGCGCCCGATGGTCTTGTTGTCGATAGCCATATCCCGCTCACCCTGGAGCACGTGGATGTCTACCTGGGTCTGGTTGTCGGAAGCAGTGGAGAAGATCTCGGCCTTGCGGGTCGGGATGGTCGTGTTCCGTTCGATGAGGCGCGTGAACACGGCTCCGAGGGTCTCGATCCCCAGGGAGAGGGGGGTGACATCGAGCAGCAGGACGTCGGTCACCTCACCGGCCAGGACTCCGCCCTGGACCGCCGCGCCGACCGCCACGACCTCGTCCGGATTGACTCCCTTGTGCGGATCCCTGCC
>JALGWK010000179.1 GCA_025774205.1 bacterium | reverse complement strand
TCGAAATTCCAGGTGAGCGGCTGCGCGCTGCCCACCAGGAGGAGATCGGTCGTCGACATTCCCCAGAGTGATACGAAGGGAAACACCTCAGTGAAAGTCACAAGCACGCTGTTCAGGGTTTCATCACTGATCTCGTAGACCTGTATCCACTGAGCCAGCGTGAAGAGTCCGCCGATTCCGGCGATCCAGGGATTGCTAGGCTCGGAGAGGATGAGATCGTACCGGTTATCCGGTCTCGTGAGCAGGTAGTTCTTGGCGTCCTGGGTGATCAGTTCGACCCGATCATCTATCAATGGCCGGCCGTTGATCTCATCGAAGAACCGGCTCGCTTCCACCACTCCCGCCGAGATCTCAACCACCTCCACCTTTTCGACCGGATAGCGCAGCAGGTGGCCGGCCGTCTGACCGCTTCCGAGTCCGATGATCAGGGCTCGTTCGGCGTCGGGCACCATCATCGCCGGGATGGCGGAGATCATGGTCTGGGTGAACTGGTCAAGCAGATGGTCACTCGCGTCCGCCTTGCCGTTCACGATCAGGGACGTGTGTCCGGCCTGCTCAAGCACCGCCACCGTTCCGTTCACATCCTCCTCGTAGAAAAGCACATCCGCGTCTCTTACAAAGGCCAGGTACTGTTCCCCTTCGGCGCCGCCATGAGTACGGTCACGGAAGACCCCGGAAGCGAAGGCGCTCAGATTCCAGGCCGGCATCAACAGGAGCACGACGAGCAGTACGGCACCCGAGGCATATGCTGCCCGCATGGTTCGGCGGGGAATATTCGGATTGAGGGACAGCACCCAGAGACCGAAGGCGATGTTGACGCTGATCCCCAGTTCGAGCGTGAGCTGAACCCCGAGCCACGGCAGGAAGAGGAGCCCGCCCAGCATCGCCCCGAAGATGGTTCCCAGGGTGTTCGCGGCGAACACCCTGCCGGTCGGTTGTCCGACCTGACATTTGAGACGGGAGGCCACGTCGGTGGCAAAAGGCAGAGCCGCCCCCGAGGCGAGGGTCGGCGGCAGCATGATCGCGAGACAGAAGAGATACTTCAGGATCTCATGGAAGGGATAACCTGTCTCGGTTCGGGCTATCACGCCCTGCAGCTTAAGAAAGGTGAAGGGCAGGTCGGCATAGAGCGGCAGGGTCGCCAGAAGGCTCACGCCTATCAACAGCTGACTGAGGCCGAAGAAGAGGAAAGGTTTCTCGTACCTCGACAATCTGCGGGCGATGAGTGAGCCGAGCGCGATCCCGGAGATGAATGCGGCCAGCATGAGAGTGAATGAATAGGTGCTCGAGCCCAGGATCGTCGAGAGCATGCGGATCCAGGCTACTTCGTAGACCATGACCAGGAAACCGGAGATGGCGGCGCCCCACACCACCACCCTGGCCCACAGATTCAGGATGTCCTGTTCGATGCCCAGGAATTCTCCCGCGCTCTCACTCTCCAGATCGATCGGTTCCTCTTCGTCAACGTCATCAACAGCAATCCCGGGATCTGCCTGTATCGGCTTCTCTTCAACACCTACCCCCTCGTCCTCCTCTCCCACTCCCTCTCCCTCTCCTTTTCCTTCTTCCACTTCTCCGACGCTATCTTCATCCCCGACGGTCCTGGAGAAGAACCATCCAAGCCGCCAGGCGCTCAGAAGTCCGATGCCGACCAGGATATTGAGCGCAGCGGCGATGGTGAGGGTCGCGCTCAGGCCGAGAACCGGGATCAACGCGAATCCGCCCAGGAGGGCGCCGGTTACCGCCCCGGTACTGTTGATGAAGTAGAGCCCCGCGACACTGGTGCCGGTCTGCCGGGGGAACCGGGAGACCGCCCTGGCCAGGAGGGGCAGGGTTCCGCCCATGAGGAACGTTGAGGGACCGAGCAGGAGGATCGACACCAGGAACCGGTTCAAATTGCCGGTCAGGCCGGTACTGCCGAGGAGAGGAGCAAGAAAAAGGAAGAGCGCGCTTCCAGCGGTGAAAAGGATCGGAAAGAGGAGTCCATAAGCTCCTATGGCCAGTTCAAGATAGGTGTAGATGACCAGGGGTTCATCGAATCGATCAGCCAGCCGGCCGAACACCCACGCCCCGAGGGCGAGGCCGCCCATATAGGCCGCCAGTACCATGATGTGGGCATAGGCCGTGCCGCCCAGCACCAGATCAAGGTATCGGGCCCAGACGACCTCATAGACCAGTCCAGCCATGCCGGAGATGAAGAATGCGCCCCATATTGCGGGCATAAACCAGCGGGTACGCTGCATCAGGCGCCTCCGGGGCAGGCTTTCAGGGTACCGATCCGGGTGGAGTGCCGAAGCGGGTGGCCGCGTCGGGACGATTCAATTCATTAAAGTAATACGCTGCTACCGGATTGTCCGGTGCCAGTCGGTAAGAGTCCCAGAAAGCTTCCCTTGCTTCTGCCAGTTGACCCAGTTCCAGCATCACCCGGCCATAGAGTTCAAGTACCCGGGCGGGTATCGCTCCCGGGTCGAAAGAACCTGCCACCTGCTCGGGGAGGAGTTCCGGTTCCATTCCGAGTATCTCGGCCAGAGCGTCAGGATCTGCCGCGGGTCCCAGCAGTTCGATTGACTGACGGAGGACATCCCGGGCTTCCGGATATTGACCGAGGTCCCAGGATATCCGGGCTCGCTCGAAAAGGAAGAACCCCTTCTCCTCGTCCTCGACGACATCGACTGCCCGGGCGAGTACCTCGATAAGACGTTCGGCCATATCCCGGGCATCGTAGCAGCAGCTCTTCATCTGTCCGTAGGCGGCCAGCATGACTTCAGCGTACTCGACGACGTACCTTGCCTCCCGCGGATTCTCCCGGGACCGGCGGGCCGCGTCTTCGACACTCTGCATGACATCGGACAGGCGCCAGTCAGCGGCTGCTTCTTCAGCTTCCGTCGAGAGCGGATCGAGACGTTGCCAGAGCGTCGTAGCTGAAGTCAAGAGGCGGTAATCCGTCGCGCCCGCGAGTCCGATGAACTCAACCAGCCCGGAGATCTCCTCCAGTCGCGGTTCACGTCCGTCGAGGTACCGACGCAGAGCCAGGCCGCTGTTCCGCAGGGTATCCAGCCGTTCGTCGACCTGTTCAAACAGGTCGGATCGGGATCGAAGGAAGCTCGCCTTCGGAGCGTGATATTCCAGGAAGGGAGTGTTGTCCGTGTTCAGGTCACCGGGCAGGCTGGTGATCTCGTTCACCCGCCGCGCTCCCAGTATCTGCCGGTTCAAAAGAGTGAATATGTCATCAATGTACAGCTTTGACAGATCACTTCTTACAGCGCTTCTATCAAGCAATGCCTGAGATTCTCTGAAGTCCCAGGTGAAGGGTACGGTCCGCCCGACCAGGAGGATATCACCCGGTGCCAGGCTCCAGACCGAGACGTAGGGGAATACCTCACGGAAGGTCATCAGTACGCTGGCCAGGGTCTCCCCGCTCTGCTGGTAGGAGTGGATCCACTGGGCGACGACCCCGCCGAGTTCGAGGTGCTCCCGCAGGGTTGTGAAATATTCGGTCGTGAAGAGCCCCCCGATACCGGCGATCCAGGGATTTGACGGTTCTGAGAGGATGAGGTCGTACCGATTCTCCGGGCGGGTCAGCAGGTAGGTTTTGGCGTCCTGCATGATCAGTTCGGCCCGTGGATCTTCGAGGGGACGTCCGTTGATGTCGTTGAAAAACCGGCTTGCTTCGATCACACCCGGTGAGATCTCGACGATTTCCACCCGGCCCACAGGATAACCCAGCAGGTGGCCGGCAGTCTGGCCCGCCCCGAGACCGATCACGAGGGCTTCCCTCGCGTCGGGAACCATCATGGCCGGGATGGCGGCTATCAGGGTCTGTGTGACCTGATCACCGATATAGGTGCTCGCGTCGGTCTTTCCGTTCACCACCAGGGAGTAGTTCTCCTCGTACTGCAGGACCGCAACGCTCCCGTTGATATCCTCGGTATAGAAGACAAGATTCTGGATGTCGCGTTCAGCCTGGAAGCTCTCCCTCGCGTCCCCGACCTCGCCGCGGGTATGGAAGGGACCGAGCGCCAGCGCCCTGAAGTCCCATGCGGGCGAGAAGCCGAAGATCGCTATCAGCAGCACGATGATACCTATGGCCGCTGTTCTGATCCGGCCCCTCTCGAAGACGGGATTGAGCGACAGTATCCAGAGACCGAGCGCCAGGTTGACCACGATCCCGATCTGGAGGGTCCGCTCCACCCCGAGCTGGGGGAGCAGGAGCAGACCGCCGCCGAGCGCGCCGATGATCGTACCAAAGGTGTTGACCGCCCAGATCCTGCCGACCGGGCGGGCGATATTCCCTCCCAGGCGGGCTGTGATATCGGCCGCGAAGGGGAGCGAGGCTCCCGATGCCAGGGTAGGCGGTATCATTATCAGGAGACAGAACAGGTACTTCGCGGCCTCGAAGAGTCGATAGCCCCCGTCAGTACGAGGGATGGAACTCTGCAGATCGAGGAAGAAGTAGGGCAGTTTCGCGTAGAGAGGGAGTGCCACCAGCAGGGTGGCTCCGACCACGATCTGGCTGATCCCGAAGAGGAGGAAGGGCCGGCCGAGCCGGGAGAACCGTCGGGCGATGAGGGAACCGAACGCGATCCCCGTGATGAATGCCGCGAGCATCAGGGTGAACGAGTACGTGCTCGAACCGAGGATCGTGGAGAGCAGCCGGATCCAGGCGACCTCATAGATCATCACGATCATGCCCGAGATCCCTGCCCCGATCAGGACTGCGCGGCCCCATACCGCCAGTCG
>JALGWK010000178.1 GCA_025774205.1 bacterium | reverse complement strand
CAACGGAGAATCCCTCGACTGGACGATCAGTTTTCCCGATTCCTATCAGGAGGGAACTCCGACGCCCCTCATCCTCTCCCTCCACTTCGGCGGCACCCCGTCAGCCTTTTACGGGTCCTCCTTCACCAGCACACTCGTCCTCCCCGGCCTTGGCGAACTCGAAGCCATCATCCTCTCCCCGACCTGTCCGGATGACCTCGATTGGTGGGATGAGACCATGGATGGCGCCGTGATGGCCCTGATCGACACCGTCATATCACAGCGGCGATACCGGTCGCCAGCCAGGTCTCGGAGGAATTCATCGCTCAGATTGAGGACATCCCGCTCTACGTGATCCACAGCAACGGGGATGAGATCCTCTCCTATGCCGAGATAACACAGCGGGTTACCACCCTCCAGAGCAGGGGAATCGACGTCACCCTCAAGACGGTCAACGGCACGAGCCATTACAACACAGCCGCCTTCGCGAGGGAGCGCTGGTAGGCCGTTCTTCCGGAGCAGGACTGCTCGCAGGATGAAATCAGCGGGGATCGATCGCAGGAAGGAACCAGTGCGCGGGATCGGTCAACACGACCTCGGCGGCGACCTCCTGCAGATACCTGGCATTCGGAGCGGTGACGTCATGCCGGTAGGTCAGTCCCACCGGGCTCTCCTGGAACAGGGTCGCGAAGTAGATGCAGGCCTGCAGGTACGATCCCGCCTTCGAGGGATGGACCGTGTCCGACCCGATCAGGACCAGATCGGGTCGTTCCTCATACACCTGCTTCCACCCCCACCCGATCGGCGCCACCATAAAACCGAACTGCGACGCCAGGTAGCGGGTCCCGTCGTGGAGTAGCTGCTGGAACTCGGCAAAAGTCAGAGGTCCTTCAGTCGTCATGATCCCATCATCCGGGGACCAGTCGAGGAACAGCACCACCTCTGACAGGGGATAGCACTGCCAGATGAATTCCTTCAGCGCCTGGTATTGCGGATAGAGTTCCGGCTGGGTCGACGGAAAGGCGATCCTGGCACTTCCTTCCTGCAGGATCACATAGTCCCAGTTGTACTTGTTGATCTTCCTCAGAGTGGATTCGAAGTGGGTGTGGTCTTCGAGGCTGGCCGCCGGCTCAGAGGCGTCCTCGACATACACCTTCTTCCCGGCTTCCCGCGCCAGCCTCCTGAACATGTCCGGCATGTCGTTCCAGTACGTGAGGCTGTTGCCGACGAAGAGGACCTTGATGTCATCGGGACCGGGGCCGGTCGGCGGATCAGAACATCCGGGAATGCTCCCCGCGGAGAAGAGGAGCAACCCCGCCAGAAACACCGTGATGCCTCGGTATCGATGGTTCCCGATACTCATGATGAGATCATCATCCGGCTCTTCTCCCCTGCCTGATCTTTATCCTCATCCTTATCCGGTTCCTCCCACAGATCAGACGTTTCCGGGAGACCGTCTGATTACACAGCGACGCCGTGGTTCACCGGCCGGTCCCGGTCAGACGGTCATCGAGCCGGTAGATCTCGATCCGGGCCAGGTCATCTGACGGAGCAACGATACGATAGACCCTGCCATGCTTCAGTTCGTCCGGGAGGAAGGGGAATTCCGCCCGGGCGAGGAGACGGCGGGCGGCGGTGTCGATGATATCCGCCCGGCGGGGCCCGCCATTCTGTGACAGGGCTCCCAGCCAGGCCGCGGTATCGCTGGCGCAGTAGGCCAATCCATACAGCAGCGGACCATCAACGAAGATCTGTTTGAGGGGTGGATAGTAGTCTGTGTCGCGCAGGATCTCCCGGGCGTCATCACTCAACCTGATCCGGATCTCATCGAAACGTTCCTCTCCATAACCCATCAACCGGGCACCTTCCGGGATGTAGACCGGTTCCCAGGGAACGGCCAGGCTGTCACGTTCAAAGGTCTGGAGATCGATGAAACGGAGGGTGTAATCGGGCGGGTCAGCGTTCCGATCACAATCGAGTCCAGTTTCGATATACACCGCCTCATCCCGACCGGTGATCGTCCAGAGGAGTTCACCCTGGAAATCGAGGGAGAATTCACCTCCGTCACGCGGACGGATATGGTTGCGGGACTGGTAATACGCGATCTCACGTAGCGTGTCGGGAAGAACGAGGAGAAGGGGTTCGATTCCGCAATAGATGCTCTCCAGCAGGTAGTTGCGGGCCTTCAACTCCACGAGCAGCACCTCACCGCTGAGCGGGATGACGCGGTACATCGTACTGAAGGTGATACCGCGCTCCCGGAGATACTCCCGGAATGCCGGTTCCGCCCGGTACATAACTTCCTTCAGCAGCGCTCCATCCCGATCGAAGACCGTGCTGGTCCAGAATCCCTGGACGGCCAGGTGCCCTTGCGGCCCGATAGCAGGATTCCTCGCAGTGGCGAACTCACCCGGTCCTTCTCCCGGCCCTCCGATGATTGTGAGCGGTTCCCCACTGGCATCAAACACCTTCACCCGGGAATCATCGGTTACATAGACGTTCCCGGCCGCGTCGACAGCCAGTCCGGTCGGGTTGACGAACTGGTACTCATCCGGCAGATCGTGGGAATCGATGGTCAGTGCATGGGTGAGGATATCGCGATGGAAAGGCACAGCGGAGGCTATCTGTCCGCCCCGATCCGAGGAACAGGCGGAGAGAAGGGCAAGTCCATAAGCTCCGATGATGATTACTCTCTGCAGTTTCATGGTCTCCCCGGATGTCGTCTTGATGGACCAGAACACCATATACCGTTTGTTGATACGAGCACTTTACCCCTCCGGGTGCAAAGGAAAACCCCGCCGCGGCCAGGTATTGGTGATGAGGGGGGGGCCCGGGACCGGTCGTGTCCGGCAGGACCGTCAGCATCGGGATGGAACCGGGTGGCCGAACCGACCGTACCATCCATCAGTCAGGGCAGGCTGCTGACTTCTGCCCGTATCAGGACGTATCCAGGGGAGCATCCAGATGAAGCGAAGCCACGTAACGATCCTCACCATTCTCCTGTTCATTCTTTCTGCTACCGGAGTCCGTGGCCAGGAGGAGATCGCCGTCACCCGTGACCGGCTCTCCGAGCGGGTCGCTGTTTTCACGACTGCCGCCGGGGGTGAAGCGACCAATATCATCGCCCTGCGGACGGAACGGGGGATGGTGGTCGTCGATACCGAACGGTCGCCGAGTTTCACGGCCGCCATCCGGAAAGCCATCGAAGAGGAGTTCTCAGATGACTTCCACTTTCTGATCAATACCCACGGTCATGGCGATCACACCTACGGAAACCAGGTCTTTCAGGAGGCAACCATCCTGGCCCATGAGAACACCGTTTCCGAGATGGAGGAAGCCGTCGGCCGGGTCGAAGGCACGGTCGGGCAGATCTCGGCGATGATCCCCCGGTGGAGATCTCAGCTGGAGAGTCTGGAGGAGGGTTCGGAACAGGCGGCGGGACTTGCCGGAACGATTCTCTACTACGAGCAGATGGTTACCGGTCTGGCGGATGGCTTCACGGCCGCCTACCCCACCATGACCTTTGCCGACCGGATGAGTCTCGATCTTGGTGATCTCACTCTGGAACTCGTCTGGTACGGACGCGCCCACAGCAGCAGCGACATCCTCATTTATTGTCCCGAGGAACAATTGCTGCTGACCGGTGATCTCTTCTACACCGGCGGCATGCCGTCGTATATCGATTCGGAGCGGATCCCTTACCTCCCCCGCTGGCACGAGATCATCGGTTCCTTCCTCGGGCGCGAGGAGGGGATCACCCATATCGTCGGCGGACACGGAGAATACCTCCCGCTGGCGAACCTTGAGGATACTCTGGCTTTCATCACCGGGCAGCAGGAACTGTATGACGGCCGCCAGTCGGCCCTGACCACCTTCCGGAAGATCCACGAGTCGGAAGGAGTAGAGGCGGGTCTTACGCGTCTGCGGGCGATGTTCGCTGATCCCGATCACTTCTATACCCTCCGCCCTGAACTCGATACCTACGCCTATCGCCTGATGCTCGACGAGAAGCTGGATGAAGCCCTGAAGATCTTCCTCGCCTTCGCCGAGCTGTGGCCGGAGTCGGATATCTCGTGGGACAGTCTCGGCGAGGTCTACCTGCGGCTGGAGCAAAAGGAGAAGGCCATCGAGGCCTTTGAGAAATCCCTCAACCTCAATCCGGAGAACAACAACGCCATCCAGCGCCTCGCGCAGTTGAAGGGGTGAGAACAAACCGGGAGGATGCCTGCATGATCGATCGACACCGCGTGAATATCCGTTCCCTGATCATCGTTTCTCTGTCCGTTCTCTTACTGCTCCTTTCCGGCTGCGGCGGAAGAGGTGTGGAGACCGGTACGCTGACCCCTTCAGTCCTCCTTCAGCTGGATGGAGAGGTGGGTGGCCGCGATTTCACTTTTGATGCCGGGGGGAACATCTTCCTCTTCAATTACGGGACCAACGTGATCAGGAAGTTCGATCGCGAGGGACGGCAGCTTCTCGAATTCGGCGGCAACCTCGAGAACGACGGCCCCTTCACCCACCTGATGGATATCGAAGTCTTTGACGATCGACTGGTGGCGCTCGATTCGGTAGCCCGGTTCACTTTCGACCTGGAAGGCAACCTCCTCGAGCAGGAGGACTTCACTGGTGATGAGATCTACGAACACCCGGTCATGGCGCCCGACGGCAGGTTCATTGGAGAATGTTTCGATGATACCGAAGCCCGGAGCAACCTCTCCCTCTGTCGTGCTGATGGCACTGAAGAGGCCCGACTCGAATCGTACGCCCTGTCGGAGTTCATCCCGGCCATCGTGCCGGGCGTGGACTTCTTCCTCTCCATGAACCATATGCGGTCGTACCGCTACGGATACCTGCCTGATGGCTCCCCGGTCTGGGCCTCGACCGATGCCTTCCGGGTCAACACTCTGAGGGGCGGAGAAGTGAGAACGCTCATCACCGGTGACGGCACCCCCGTGCCTGTGCCACCCGACCAGGTCGAGACGATGCGCGCCCGGAGTGAATCCCTTCCACAACCTCTTTTCATGTATGTCCCGGAATCCTGGCGAGTGATCCACCAGCTCTTCATCGGATCCGATGGCGATATCTGGATCTTCCTGCAGAG
>JALGWK010000177.1 GCA_025774205.1 bacterium | reverse complement strand
TCCGGCCGCGCTGGCGGTCAACAACAACGCCGGCGCCGTGCTCCTGGCCCTGAACACCATGGCGGAGGGCAAAGAGGTCATCGTCAGCCGCGGGCACCTGGTCGAGATCGGCGGCTCCTTCCGCATGCCCGCAATCATGGCCAAAAGCGGAGTGAAGCTGGTGGAGGTGGGGACCACCAACAAGACTCATCTGAAGGACTTCGAACAGGCAATCACGAAGAAGACCGGCCTCATCCTGCACGTGCACCAGAGCAACTTCGCCCAGAAGGGATTCGTGAAACAGGTGCCGCTCCCCGACCTGGTCGCGATGGCCGCGAAACATGGTGTCCCGGTGATGGATGACCAGGGCAGCGGTATCCTCAGTGATCCCGGCCTGATCGGGGCGCCCGCGGAACCGACGGTGATGGAGAGTCTCGAGGCCGGTGTGAGTGTCGTGACCTTCTCGGGGGACAAGCTCCTGGGTGGTTCACAGGCGGGGATCGTGTTCGGTGGACGGGAGTGGATCGCCGGGATGAAGGCCAACCCCCTGGCCCGCGCGCTGAGGCTCGACAAACTGCAGCTCACCGCTCTTGAAGCCACCATCAGACTCTACCTGACCGGCCAGGCCGATGAGTCGCTGCCGGTCCGCGCCATGGCCCTGACCACGATCACTGCCCTTAAGAAGAGGGCCGGCACGCTTCGTGACGCAGTGAAAGCGGCCCTGGCTGAAGAGGCGGCCGGCAGGGGCGGGAAGCCCGCGCTGGCGGTGAGTGTGGTTGAGGTAACCTCTCTGCTCGGGGGCGGCAGCAGCCCCGATGTGGAACTCCCCGACCGGGGTGTGGCCTTGACGCCGAAAGAGCCCGGAATCACTGCCTCCGGACTCGAACGGGCCCTGCGGAAAGGCAGGCCCCCCGTGATCGCAAGAGTGTCGGAGGAACAGGTGATCCTTACTATTCGGGGGATGTTCCCGAAGCAGGAGGAACGTCTGCCCGGTCTCGTGGTCCAGGCTCTCGGGAGAGCCCGGACCAGGCTCTGATCCACCACCGGGAGGTTTGGGTGCACCTGTCGAAACTGACCATCTTCGGTTTCAAGTCATTCGCCGACAAAGTTGAGGTCCATTTCGGCGAAGGGATGACCGCGGTCGTCGGCCCGAACGGTTGCGGGAAGACCAATATCGTCGATGCCCTCAAGTGGGTGATCGGAGAGCAGAAACCGACCTCCATCCGCGGCAAGACGATGGAGGACGTGATCTTCAACGGCTCCTCCTCTCGCAAACCCCTCGGCTTCGCTGAAGTCACCCTCACCATCGAGGACGCCGAGCATCTCCTTCCGATCGATGTACCCGAAGTGAACATCACCCGCCGGCTGTTCCGCAGCGGTGAGAGCGAGTACCTGATCAACAACCGGCAGTGCCGCCTGCGCGACATCCACGATCTCTTCATGGACAGCGGTATCGGCAACAACTCCTACACGGTTATCCAGCAGGAGATGGTCGACGTCATCATCAGCGACAAGTCGGAGGAGCGGCGGGCCATCTTCGAAGAGGCCGCCGGGATACAGAAATACAAGAGCCGGCGGCGTGAGACGTTGACGAAGCTGCGCAACACCGAGCAGGACCTCCTCCGTATCAACGACATCATCGCCGAGATAGAGAAACTGGTCCGGAGCCTCAAGCGCCAGGTGAACCGCGCCCGACGGTACCAGGTGTTCCGTGAGCGCATCTCCGTCGCCGAGGTCCATCTGGCCCTGCTGAAGGACCGTCGGTTCGACGAGGAGATGAAACCCCTCCGTGAAGAACTGCGGGTACTGAGGGAATCACGGGAGGGTCTCGGTTCAGGGCTGGCCGAGAAGGAGGCGGCGGTCGAGGAAGCTCGCGCGCGGGCTCTCGACCTGGAGACCGGACTGGCCGACCTCCAGAGGAAGGTGGATCAGGCTCGCGACCAGGTCCGTCAGGTCGAATCGAACATGATCGCTCTGCGGGAACGTCGCACGGCCGCCGAGGAATCGGCGCGGCGCGGTAACAGTGACGCCGACGAGATGGAGCGGAAACGGGTCGCCGCCATCGAGGAACGGGAACAGCTCGGGCTGGAGAAGGTGGAGGCTGCCGGCGAACTCGAGCAGTTGAAGGAACAGGAGGCCGGCTCCGGAGAGAACCTGGCGGAGATCGAAACCCGGCTGGACGGTGCCCGGGGTGAGCTGGATGAGATTCGGGAGCGGTACGACCGGGCCAGTGTCTTCTATCAGGACGAAGCCCAGCGGGCCGAATTCCTTCGCTACAAGGTGAAGGAGCGCCGCGATCGGCTCGAGTCCCTCAGGGCCCAGCAGGCCCGGACGGTGGTGGAGGCCGAGGAGGCGGACCGGGATCGGATCCGCCTGGCCGAGCAGGTCGAAGAGATTCGTGAGAAAGTCGCCGGGATCAGGGAGGATCGTGACTCGGTCGTGCAGAAGAGAGAGGAGCAGACCGAGGAGCTGCAGGCGGCCACCAGGAGACTCGCGGAACAGGAAGGAGCCCTGAAGGCGGCCCGGGCGGAACGGGATGTCGTGAAGGGGCTGCTCGAACGGCTCGAAGGGGTGGGGGAGGCGGTCAGGGATCTCCGGAGTGAGGGGGAGGCAGGCTTCGGATCGCTGCTGGCCGAGGTGGTGCAGCTTGATGAGGCCGCGGTGCCGGCGGCCGAAGCGGTCCTCGGACCGACGCTTGAAGGTCTGCTGCTCGCCGACGAGAAAGCTCTCAGGCGCGCGCTCGACCGTCTTTCGAACAGGGAAAAGGGAGGCAGGGCCGTACTGCTCGTGCCGCACCTGTCAGGAGGCGATACCGGTGATGTTCCCGCCTGGGTCGAGGGGGTGCCGGGATTCCGCGGTCGACTCTCCGACATGGTTTCGGGAGAGGGGATCGAGGCCGAGGTGGCCCGGGGACTGCTGGCGCGGGTGCTCTTGATCGACAGGTTTGAGGATACGCTTGCGGTAGCGGCTGAGGCCGGTCGGAACGGCTGGACTCTGGTGACGTCGGCCGGCGAGGTCGTGCAGCCGGGCGGCGTGATCGTGGCCGGCAGATCGGAGACCGGACCGGTCGCCGGACTCCTGTCGCGGCGGCAGAAACTGGCCGAACTCGATGAACAGGTTGAACGGCTCACGGCCGTCCTGGCCGGGGCTGAGCGTGACCTGCTGAGACGGAAAGAGGAGCTCGCTGCCCTCAAGGAGCAGGGCGTATCCCTTACAGGTCAGCTTGAGGAGATCGAGAATGAACTCCGGGAGACAGGCTGGGCTCACAACGAGGCGAGATCGAGTCAGAAATCCCTGGAGGAGAAGGCCGGCGAGCTGGGTGCCCGGGTCATCGATGGCGAGGCCCAGCTGGCCCAGGATGTCACCGAACTGGAGAAACTGAGCCCGTTGCTGACCAAGGCTCTCGAGGAGAGCGGGGAACTGGGCGGGGCCGTCGAGACGAATCAGATGAAGGTGGCCGAGATCAGTTCCGAGCAGGACGAACACCGGCACCGACTGCAGGAACTGCGGCTCAACCGGGTTCGTTCGGAGCACCGCATCTCCGGACTCGAACGGGAGATGGAGCGACTGGCAACGAGCGCCTCCGACCTGGCTGAATCGGCCGAGAGGAGACGGCAGGAAGCGAAGGAAGCCGAGGAGAACCACCAGACCCTCGGGGAGACGATCGAGGAACAGAACCGGGTCCTTGAAGAGAGGCAGGGGATCAGGCACGGGCTGGAAGAGGATCTGGCTGCCCGGGAGACGGCTTTCCTTGAGCATCGGAACACCACCTCGGGATTCGAGGAAGAACTACGGAGGGAAAGGAAGGCGCGGGAAGACCGGCAGGAGCGGGCGCACAGCGTGGAGCTGCGGCTCTCGGAACTCGATCTGAGAAGGCAGAATCTGGTCGACCGCATCAGGGAGGACTACGACGTCGATCTGAGCGCGATCGAGGAGAGCGAACTCGTCCCGGATGGGGAAGAGGTGCCGACCTACGAGGCTCTCGAGGAGGAGGTCCAGGACCTGCGCGAGAAGATCGAGAGGATCGGTCCTGTCAACCTGCTCGCCCTGGAGGAGTACGAGGCCGAGAGCGAACGGCTCAAGTTCCTGGTCGCGCAGCGTGATGACCTCGAGGAGGCGCAAAAAACCCTCCTGCAGACGATCCGGAAGATCAACAAGACTGCCCGAAAGCGGTTCGTGGAGGTCTTCGACCTCATCCGGGCGAACTTCCAGAGCACCTATACGCAGTTTTTCGAGGGTGGGGAGGCGGATATCTACCTGACGGAGGATCTCGATCCCCTCGAAGCCCGGATCGAGATCGTGGCGCGACCGCGGGGGAAGATCCTGAAGAACATGGCGGCCCTTTCGGGAGGAGAGCGGGCACTCACCGCCATCGCGCTCCTCTTCGCTATTTATCTGGTGAAACCGAGTCCATTCTGTATTCTGGATGAGGTCGATGCTCCTCTCGACGACGCGAACATCGGACGTTTCCTTCGGGTGGTGGCGCATTTTCAGGAGACCACGCAGTTCATCCTGATCACGCATAACAGCCGGACCATGGAAGCCTCCGACGCTTTCCTCGGGATCACGATGGAGGAGCCCGGCGTCTCGAAAGTAGTCGGTGTCCGTTTCGAAGAAGAGGCCGCCGCTTAGTG
>JALGWK010000176.1 GCA_025774205.1 bacterium | reverse complement strand
TCACCGATGAAGGCTCCGATATGGCCGGTCGGGCCATGGAGGTTCTGCGGAGCAATCCGGGTGACGTGCCGGTGTACGTGCATATAGAGTATGGGGAAGAGGGACCGCCCCTGAAACTGAAGGCCGATGAGATCCGGGTGGATCCCGCCCTTGAAGTGCTTGAAGACCTGAAATCGATACTGGGTGAAGAAAATGTGTGGGTCAGTACCTGAAATGTGCGAGTCAGTGCCTGAAATGTGCGGGTCAGTGCCTGATCGATACAAGCATGCGCGCGTCGGCAGCGTCTTTCTCCTTCTGCTGCTCGTGCCGGCGTGCGCCTATTCATTCAGTTCCGGGCTCCCCGCGCACATCAAGAGCGTTGCCGTACCCCTCTTCACCAACCAGACCGAAGAGTTCGGAGTCGCCGAGGAGGTCACCGACCGCCTGGTGTCCTCTCTCGTACGGGATGGCACCCTGCGGGTTGTCGCCGATGAGAACGAGGCCGATTCCGTTATCCTCGGTACCGTGAGGATCTACAGCGAGGAACCGTTCTCCTACGACTCGAGTGAGCAGGTCGACCAGTACATCATCCGGATCACCGCTGAAGTGAGATTTCAGGACCGCGTGCGTGACGAGGTGCTCTGGGAATCGTCGCGGGTATTCGCGTCGGCGACCTACCCCAACGAAGGGCCGGCCGAGCGGACTGTCGGACTCGGGGATGCGATCGACCTGCTGGTCGAGGAGGTCCTGACCGGTATCGTGGCCGGCTGGTAGGTCGGAATCCGTGTGCGTCTGACGAACCTGACCGCGCGCCTGATGTTCACCTGCTTCCTGATGGTCGGATGCGCCTTCAGTGAGCCTGCCCTGCAGGGGCCGTCCGGTCCGACCGGCTTCCGCGCCGACTCGATCGAACCCGAGGTTTCCCTGGCCCTCTTCCGATCCCCCGACATGCAGGGCTACCTTCTCCACGTCCATGTCTCATTTACCCGGTCCCGCCTCTTCTTCCTCCGCCGTCAGTCGGAGTCCGGGACAGTCTGGCGGGCCAGCTACGAGTGGCGGGTCATCATCCGGGAGCGAAACGCCCTCCAGCGTGGAGGGGGTGTCTATGTCGAGGGACTGGAACTGGCGGAGGAAGAACTGGTCTCGGATCCTGCCCGGAGGGTCCGGCTCTTCCGGCAGTTCGCCCTGCCGGCGGGGGAATACCGGGTCGAGGTGATCGTCTCCGACCGGCAGTCGATCCGCAACGGTAATCACCAGCAGGAGATCACGGCGATCGGCTATTCCGGAGACACCCCGGCCCTGAGCCAGATTGAACTGCTCGATCCGGGATCGGATTGGTTCGAGAGTACCGTGACCGAGGTCGGGACGGCCCATGCCGCCGAGGTGATGGTGTCACGGCGGAATCCCGAGGATGCCCCGGTGGTGGCGTTCCTCTACGAGACCTACAACATTCCGGAAGGAATCTCGGTCGTCAACCGGCTGATATCCGAGACCGGCAATGAGGCCCTGAGTCGTCGACGGTTCCTGCCTGCCGGTTCGATGACGGTCAGGGATACCCTCGACATCGACGGGCTGGAGGAAGGCAGGTACAGTCTCCAGCTGCAGCTGGAAGGTGTGGCGGGCCGGCAGGTGACAGAAAGCCTGATGATCCGGATCCACCGGCCGCTCCTGGCCCGGGGGGACGATCCGGCGACCGCTGAGGCCCAGCTGACCCTCTTTGCCGATGAAGAAGCCGCCCGGACCTTCAGGCGCCTGCCGGTCGGGGAGCGGACAGTTTTCCTCGACAGCCTCTGGAGTTCGCTCGATCCAACCCCCGACACGCCCCGGAACGAGGCGCAGGACGAGTTCATCCGCCGACTTCGCTATGCTGATGAACGGTGGCGTCTCGGAACTCGTCGGGGATGGGATGTAGATATTGGTCGGGTCTACATCGCCTTCGGTGAACCCGATGAGATCGTCGAAGAACGTCAGACCCGAACGCCGATCCGGCCGCTTGATGAGCCGCGCCAGGTCGTACTCAGCAAATGGATCTATCGTGATTCTGCCGTCACGTTCGTCTTTATCCATGAGCCTGAACGCGGCTGGGTGCTCGATCGGGAAAGATCAAATACGATTCCACCAGACAGGGTTGTGCGGTCCCGATAACCCTGATCGCCAGCGACAAGGAGCAGCCCACCCATGGAATTAACACCACAGGAAGTTCTCGACCTCGTCAGCGAGAACGATGTCAGCCTGATCGATCTCAAGTTCCAGGACTTTCCCGGCCTCTGGCAGCATTTCACGGTCCCGGCCTCCAACCTCGAAGAGGGCTCGTTCGAGGAAGGATTCGGGATCGACGGATCGAGTATCCGTGGCTGGCAGAAGATCTTCGAGAGCGACATGCTCGTCATCCCCGATCCTGATACCGCCATCCTCGATCCCTTCTACAAGGCGAAAACCCTGAGCCTGATCTGCGACATCTACGATCCTGTCACGAAGGAACGGTACTCGCGCTGTCCTCGCTACATAGCCAGCAAGGCCGAGTCATATCTGCAGAGCACCGGCATCGCCGACACCGCCTATATAGGCCCGGAAGCGGAGTTCTTCATCCTCGACGATGTCCGGTACCAGTCAGGGATGAATCAGGCTTCCTATGCCATCGACAGCGCGGAAGGGGCCTGGAACACCGACCGGGACGAGGCCCCGAACCTGGGGTACAAGCCGCGTCGGGGTGAGGGGTACTTCCCCGTGCCGCCCCATGACAGCATGGCGGATATCAGGAACGAGATGGTGGAGGTACTGCTCTCCATGGGGCTCGAAGTGGAAGCCGCCCACCACGAGGTCGCGACCGGGGGGCAGATGGAGATCGATCTCCGTTTCGGATCTCTCCTCAAGACCGCTGACAGCATGATGCTCTACAAGTACGTGGTGAAGAACGTGGCCCGGCGGCATAACAAGACGGTCACGTTCATGCCGAAACCGCTCTACGGGGACAACGGCTCAGGTATGCACGTGCACGTGAGTCTCTGGAACGGGGAGACGCCCCTGTTCTACGGCGAGAATTACGCCAACCTGAGCGAACTCGGGCTCCACTTCATGGGCGGGGTGCTGCAGCACGCCCGGGCGTTGATCGCGCTGACCAACCCGACCACCAACTCCTTCCGGCGTCTCGTTCCCGGTTTTGAAGCGCCGGTGAACCTGGCCTACAGCCAGCGGAACCGCTCGGCGGCCATCCGCATCCCGGTCTACAGCAGGAATCCGTCGACGAAACGGATCGAGTTCCGCTGTCCCGATCCCTCGTGTAATCCCTATCTGGCCTTCACCGCCATCCTCATGGCCGGGCTCGACGGGATCCAGAACAAGACCGATCCGGGTGAACCGCTCGACAAGGACATCTACGACCTTCCACCGGAGGAACTGGCCAGCGTCCCGGCGACGCCGGCGAGCCTGGAGGAGGCTCTCGAGTCTCTGCGGGACGATCATGAGTTCCTGCTCAAGGGTGATGTCTTTACGCAGGACATCGTGAATACCTGGATCGATTACAAGATGGAGAAGGAGGTTCACGAGATGCGTCTGCGTCCTCATCCGTATGAATTCTCCCTCTACTACGACGTGTGAGCGACGCCACCACCGCATCGATGCGTCAGATACGGGCCCGGTTCGAAGAGGACCGGGCCCATCTTGTTGCGCGTCACCACCGGGGTGATGGCGGCGGGGTGGTGGTGCGGGCCTTCAGCCGGCTCGTCGACGCCACCCTCAGCACGCTCTCCCCGCTCTTCATCGATGCTCGGGAGGGGATCGCGGTCATCGCCACCGGCGGATACGGTCGGGGTGAACTGGCTTTCGGTTCCGATGTCGATCTCGCCCTGGTCCACCGCTCCGCGGATCCCCCCGAAGGGATAAAACCGTTCATCCAGTCGCTCTGGGATCTCGGCTGGGAGGTCGGGCACCAGGTCCTGCCCCCCGGACGAGCGCTGGAACTGGCCGCCGGAGACCGGGAGATCCTTACGGCCTACCTCGAGATGCGCACTGTCTGGGGCAACCAGGAGATAACCGAAGAACTCGGCGAGGCGATCCGGGAGGAAGTGCTCCGGCCCCGTCTCGATGCCTATCTGGCCGGCAAGGTGGAGGAACTGCGCACCCGTCATGCCCTGGCCGGTGATACGGTCTACCTCGCCGAACCGGATGTGAAGCGGGGCCCGGGGGGGCTGAGGGACATGCATACGCTCCTGTGGCTCAGCAACGCTTCCGGAGGATCGAAGGACTGGCGCTCCTACCTCGCCGAGCAGCAGCTCGACGCGGCCGAGTACGGCCGGATCCAGGGCGGGTACGACCTGACCTGGAGGGTGCGCAATTCCCTCCACCTGCTGAAGAACCGGGCCTGGGACCGTCTCGATCACCAGAGCCAGGCGGAGATCGCGGTCGGGGAAGGGTACGAGGCGCGGGAGGGACATCTCCCGGTGGAACTCTTCATGCGTGACTGGTACCGGGCGAGCTGGGAGATCTACGCCTTCACCAGCCTGCAGCTGGCCCGCGCGGGATGGGAGCCCGCCGGGGGGGGGAGCGGATCGGCCCTGACGGTTCTGCAACCGGGCAATGGTACCGCCAGCGAGTGGCCGACAGGTGAACTCATGACGAGTCCCCTCTCGCTGCTCGACCGGTTCATCAGGATGAC
>JALGWK010000520.1 GCA_025774205.1 bacterium | reverse complement strand
GCTGGCCGATGCATTCTGGCCCGATGAAGAACCACTCGGGAAACGTATCACGTTCGAGCCTGATCCAGCGCCGGAGGATTGGTATGAGATTGTCGGAGTAGTAAGTGATGTCCGTCAATCAGGTTTGAATCGACCGATCTACTGGTGTGTCTATCAACCGATGGCCCAGGCGGTGGGTCGAAGGAACTACCTGGTCATCAATACGACCTCCGATCCCCTGGAGATGGTTGTGCCGGTGCGCAACGCCATCTGGTCGATAGATGCCGACCTTCCTCTCCCTGAGATCATCACAATGCGGATGCTGATGAGACGCATCAACTGGGAGGAACCGCTCTACACGCTCATGTTCGGGATATTCTCGGTCATCGCGCTCCTGCTCGCATCGGTCGGCGTCTATGGAGTCATCGCCTACTCGGTGACACAACGGACAAGGGAGTTCGGGATACGTATGGCTCTGGGTGCCAATGGCGGGATGGTACAGAGACTTGTGGTAGGGAAGGGGATCCTGCTCGGCGGGATCGGACTCATCATCGGCCTCGTCGCGGCCTGGTTTCTGATGAGTTTCATGGAGAGCATGCTGTATGGCGTTCGTGGTGATGATGTGGTGATCTATCTTCTGACGGCAGTGCTCATGTCGGTCGTTGCCCTGGCCGCGTGCTCATGTCGGTCGTTGCCCTGGCCGCAAGCTGGTTTCCAGCACGTCGGGCAGCCCGGGTCGATCCGGTGGAGTCGCTGCGGGTGGAGTGATCACTCCTCAAGGTCGGGACAGCGGGGAATCCCCGGTTCGGTCATGCCGTGCGGATCGAAGAACTCCGCGATCTCCTCCGCGGTCATGAGTCCCTTCTCAATCTGCGCTTCCTTCACGACCTCGGCGGCGGCGTCATAGCCGATGCACGGATTCAGGGCAGTTGCGAGTCCCAGGGTGTTCGCCGCGTACTCTTCGCACCGTTCCCGGTCCGCCTCGATCCCCGGGATGCACTTCCGGGTCAGTACCCCGACCGCGTTCGAGAGGATCTCGACACTCCAGAGCAGGTTGAAGCCGAGCACCGGCATCATGACGTTCAGTTCGAACTGTCCCGCTCCCGCAGCCAGCGCGACAGTGTGGTCGTTCCCCATCACCTGGAAGCAAACCTGGTTGACCATCTCGCAGATGACCGGGTTGACCTTACCCGGCATGATGCTCGAACCCGGCTGGACCGGTGGCAGCCTGATCTCACCCAGGCCGGTGGTGGGGCCGCTTGAGAGGAGCCGCAGGTCGTTGCAGATACGGCCGAGTTCAACCGCCAGGGCGCGGACGCTTCCGGACAGGTGGACGAACACCTGCATGCTCTGCATCGCTTCCCGGAGGTCGGCGGCTGGGTGGCAGGCCTCGCCGGTCTTCTCCGAGATCGCCTCGCAGACCTTTACCCGGTAGTCGGGATGGCTGTTGAGTCCCGTCCCTGCGGCCGAACCACCGATGCCGAGTTCACGGCATTCGCCTCGCGCGGATTCCAGTGCCTCACGACCGCGCGCGATCGTCGCCGCCCAGGCGGTGAATTCCTGCCCGAGCCGGACGGGCACCGCGTCCTGCAGGTGAGTGCGGCCGCTCTTCAGGATGGTATCGAACTCCCGACCCTTTTCGGCCAGCGACTCCTCCAGGGCCGTCAGGTTCACGAGCAGAGCCGAGGTGGCGCGGAGCGCTCCGATCCTGATCGCGGTGGGGATGACGTCGTTGGTGCTCTGGCCGAAATTGACGTGGTCGTTCGGGTGCACCCGGGAGAAATCTCCCCGTTCCCCGCCCAGAATTTCCGAAGCGCGACTCGCCAGGACCTCGTTCACGTTCATGTGATGACTGGTGCCGGCGCCGGCCTGGAAGACATCCACCACGAACTGGTCGGCCAGTTGACCCGCCATCACCTCATCGGCGGCCTGCATGATGGCGGTGCCGATCTCCGCCTCGAGCACCCCGAGGTCGGTGTTGGCACGGGCAGCGGCCCACTTGATGAGCGCGCTCGCCCAGACGAACACCGGGAGTGGTCCCATCCCCGAAATCGGAAAATTATCACGTGCCCGGGCTGTCTGGGCGTCCCAGTAGGCGTCAACGGGTACCTTCATCTCTCCCATGCTGTCGCGGGTGGCGCGTTCTTCATTCATCGCC
>JALGWK010000011.1 GCA_025774205.1 bacterium | reverse complement strand
GTTCATGCGGATTCAGAGATGGCAAGCCTGCAGGCCGAACTCCTGCCAGTCAAATACCATCTCCCGAACCCTGATGGCCTGCCTCCCGGCATGGATAATGAGTAAAGCGCCATAGTTACAGGCGTTGGCACATATCCGGCACTCGGAATCATCCTTTGTTCAGTGTCTCTCTGGTATTCCTGTGAATTGATAGTGAGATGGCTCCTTGACTTAATAGTCAAGATTGACCATTCTACGGGTAGTCGAAACTGACTATTATAGATCTACACCATATTCAACCCATGAGGTAGCTGGCATGGCATTGACCGATGAGCGAAAACTGCTGTTGCTCGGTCTGCTTCGAGAAGCGGATATGCACGGTTATCTGCTCAATGCACATCTCGGAAGTATAACCCCGATCTCATTGAAGAAACCGACCGCCTACAACCTGCTGGAACGGATGGAAGATGATGGTTGGGTGACATACCGGGACGAGCCTGTCGGAGACAGGCCGCGCAGGGTCTATAAGGTCACTGGAGAAGGTGAACGCGCTTTCCAGGAACTACTCCGCCAACAACTCGGCACCTTTATACCTGCCGAGTTCCCCGGTGTTGTGAGCCTGAATTTCCTCGATTGCATTCCAGCCGTTGAGGCGATCGATCTTCTCAAACAGAGACTGACGGCGATCGAGAATTCCTCTACAACATTCACTCAGGGGGAGGGCGAGAATGGCGCTGATAACGATGCGCACCACAGCGGGAGTATGTTTCTGACAATCGAATACACACGGCGATCCCTCGACCTGGAGATCCGGTTTCTGAACGAGGTAATCACGGAATTGGAGTCCTGATGGGTACCGGATTACACGAGAGAACCTGTCGCTTCCCGACATGAAAGGGAAAGAGCCAATATGATACGGGATTTGAAGGAAGCTATCCGTGCGCTGGGTCGCACTCCAGGTACGACGGCCATCGTGGTTGCCACCATGGCCATCGTGATCGGCGCCAATGCAACCATCTTCAGTGCACTCAATGGCGTGGTGATGCGCCCACTGGCCTACGATACGCCCGAAGAGCTGGTCATGCTCTGGGAAAACAACCTGCAGCAGGGTCAGGACCAGGTGCGAACCAGCGCGGCCACCTACAAGGACTGGCGGGACCGATCCCGCGCCTTTGAGGGAATAGCCGCATACCGGTATCTGGGATACGTACTGACAGGCGATGGAGAACCCGAGCGTATCGGCAGCGTGCAGATCTCGCCCGATCTGTTCCGCATCCTGCAGGTGGATCCGATCCTCGGACGAGCGTTTCTTCCCGAAGATGAAACGCCTGGTAGTGAGCGCAATATCATACTCAGCCATGCCTCATGGAGCCGCCGGTTCGGCAGTGATCCGACCGTCATCGATCGCGTCATCATGCTGGATGGTGAACCGCATACGATAGTCGGCGTGATGCCGGAAGGATTCCAGTTTCCACCCGATGATCTCGATGTCGAAATGTGGTCGCCCATTACACTGGGACCTGCGATTGCCATGGGACGCCCACATCGCATGTATAACACCATCGGGCGGCTTGCCGCTAACGCCACGATCGATCAGGCACAGGCCGAAATGGATGGAATCGCCCTGACGGTGGCCGAGGAGAATCCCGACTCCAACATGGGATGGGGTGTGACGCTGGTTCCGGCGCTGGAACAGATAGTGGGCAGCATCCGGACCACGTTCTGGGTCCTGTTTGGTGCCGTCCTGTTCGTCTTGCTCATTGGCTGCGCGAATATCGCAAACATCCTGCTGGCCAAGTCAATCCGATCCTCCCGCGATCTGGCGGTCCGAGCCGCCTTCGGGGCAGGAGGGTTTGCACTGGTTCGTCGCACGTTTGCCGAGATCGCCATCCTGGTCGGAGCCGGAGGGGTGGTCGGCCTGCTGATCACCTACTGGGGCATCGGCATGCTGCGCCGTCACATACCGCCGACGGTTCCACGCGTAACTGAACTTGGTATTGACGGAACCGTTCTTCTATTCACAGCCGGGACGGTGATTATAGCTGGATTGCTGGTTGGACTTGTCCCCGGAATCCGGGCCAGGAAACCGAACCTTGTCGGTGTGCTGCAGGAAGGTGGTCGGGGAGGGTTCGCCGGCCGTCGCACGCGCCTGCTGACTGGAGGTCTGGTTGTCTGCGAGGTAGCACTGGCCGTGGTCCTCCTGGTGGGAGCGGTACTGATGACTCGCAGCTATGCCCGTCTGAGTTCGGTTGATCCGGGCTTCCGCACGGAGCACGTGGTTTCGGTCGCTATTACCCTCCCCCCGACACGCTACCAATTCGGCAATGACAACATGCGACAATTCTTCACCCAACTGGTGGATGCCGTGAAACGCCTGCCCGGAGTCGAATCAGCCGGCGCGGTGACCCGGTTGCCGATGAGCGCGATCGGGCTCGAGTTCGAAGCGCCGATCACCGTTGAAGGCTGGGAAGCAGTTGCGCCCACTGATCAGCCCCGAGGTGATTACCGGGGCGTAATCGTCGGGTACTTCGAGACCATGGGTATCCCGGTCATCCGTGGACGTCGTCTGAATGAATTCGATGGCCGCGACGGCCGGAATGTAGCAATCGTCAACCAGCGTCTGGCGGAGCGCTTTTTCTCAGACTCCGATCCGATCGGGAAGACCATTTCAATCCCGATGTTCCAACCGATGGAGATCGTGGGCATGGTCGCCGATGTCCGACACGACGGTCTGCAGAGTGATGCCCGGCCGGAAGTGTATATCCCGTACTCCCAGCTTCCCGTGAATGAGATGCACATCGTGATGTACACCCACGAGGAGCCTGGTGACATCGCCTCACTGGTACAAGGTGAGGTTCTGAAACTGGATCCCGATCTTCCCATCACCGAGGTCGCCGAAATCAGCGATCTGCTTGCCAACTCTATCGCCCAACCCCGGTTTACTATGGTGCTGCTCATCGGCCTGGCCTTCTGCGCCTTCATTCTGGCCGTTATTGGTACCTATGGGGTCATTTCCTACTCGGTATCCCAACGCACCAGGGAAATCGGCCTGAGGATGGCGCTCGGTGCTGATGCCGGAAGAACGATGCGCCTTATCGTCGTCCAGACGCTGCGACTCGTGGTAATCGGCATGGTGCCGGGGATTCTGGGCGGACTGGCTCTGTCCCGCTTCATGGGCAGCCTTCTCCACAACATCGCTCCCACCGATGTTCCGACTTACGTGGTCGTCTGCGTACTGATTCTGGCCGCCGGGTTATCGGCAGCGGCTGTGCCGGCCCGAAGGGCATCAAAGGTAGATCCCGCTGATGCGCTTCGATATGAATAGGTAGGCGACAGGCACCTGCTTATCCAGTACCATGCCTGTCTGCCCCGGAGAGTACAGTTTTCATTCGACGTGACTGCACGATCAGGCACATATCTGGCACACGGATTCACCGTTCCTTAATGTCCAAACACTCAGGGAAAGATCACACTGCTCAGGTTCCAGGGACTGCTCCTTTCCCGCCACCGGTCAGAATCCCTCTAAGGGATGCCATCAGGACAAGGAAGATCCCGAGCAGGAGGACGATGCTCGGCCCGGCGGGCAGGTCGAGCACGTAGGAAAGGACGAGACCGAGGATCGTCACGGCGGCCCCGATACCCCAGCCCATGAAGAGGCGCTTTCTCCATGAGGCGGTGTAGAGCGCCGATATCGCGGTCGGCACGACCAGGAAGGAGAAGACAAGCAGGACCCCCGCCACCCTGACACTGAAGACGATCACCAGTCCGAAGGTCAGGTAGAAGATGAAGTCCCACAACCGGTCCCCCTTCTCGAACTCACCTTCACGGTACTCGTCGGTGAGTTTCATGAACCGTTCCCTGAAGAGGTAGTGGAACACCCCGACCACGGCGTAAAGCACTACGAGTGGTACGATCGTCCCCCAGTTCACCCAGAGGATGGCACCCATCAGCACCTCTTTGATGTGTTCGGCACCGCCCGCGGCCTGATCGGCCGCGATGATCGCCGCCGCCGTCGCCATCACGTAGGTGATACCGATGATCGCTTCCTGGGGAATCCGCTGGTTCTTGACCCGGGTCAGGGCGAAGAGGATCGAACCGAATACCACGAATCCAAGAGAGAAAAGATAGGAGAGGGTCTCCTCAGACTGGATCTCGAGAATAAAGGCCACGGTAGTCCCGAGGGCGGCTATCTGGGCCAGCGCCAGGTCGACGAAGATAATCTCGCGCTCGATCACATGGATACCGAGATAGACGTGGATTGCAACTATGGCCAGGGTGGCGATGAATGGTGCGAACATGAAGGAGACGATCTCACCCATTGATTGGCTCTCTTTCCATCACTCTCCCGGATCGTCCACCCGACCGACCGGGTGCCGGTCGGATGTGATTCCGGGAACCTTTCAGTTGCCTGCGAGGGCGTTGTTGATAGTTTCGATCCAGTAATCGTAGAGTTCGAAGATGGTATCGATCCCCGGTTCTCCAGTCACCGAGATCGGCAGAAAAATGGCCCTCACGCCGGTCCGTTCTTCGATCCTCCGGGGGGTGTTCTTCTCGAAGTAATTGGCTACCAGCATGATCTCGATCTCGTGCCGTTCGATATCGTCGATCACCTTTTTCACGTGTCGGGCGGTCGGTGGTATCCCCGGTTTCGGCTCCACGAATTCGATGATCCGCATCCCGAAGAGATCAGCGAAATACTCCCAGTTCTTGTGGTAGGCGATGATCTTCATGCCGCGGAAGGGCATTGCCTCCCTCATCCAGCCCCCCAGGAGGTCGAGCAGGGTGCCGCCGTTGTACTGTTCACTATCGAGAAATCCGATCAGGGACCCCGCGATCGCGAGTTCACAGAGCAGATCGCCACCCACGATCTCCATGAGTTCCTCGCCGAACATGGCCTGCCGCATCCGGGTGGTGAAGCTCCGGTATCCCTCTTCGTACGCCTCTTCGTTGTCCGGATCCACCTTCTGGAGACCGATCTTGATGTTGTTGGCCGCCTCAATGAGGCGGACAGGACAGGTCTGGATGTGGGGATTGCCATACACGTGGATGTCTCCGGCCGAACGGTCCACACCGTGGGTGGGAACTCCCAGGAGATCGAGACCGGCCGTGGCGGCCACATACCCTTGAGCCCCCTCCAGGATGTTCGGGTTGCGCGATTTATCGATAAGCGGCGGGGCCCACATCTCCAGGTCAATCCCGGTGGTGATGAAGAGGTCGGCATCGGAGAGCATCTGGGCGTAACTCGGCTTGGGGAGCACGAAGTGCGGGTCCTGGTTGCCCCGGGCGATCCAGGACACCTCCACAAGATCACCACCGATCTCCTTCGCGATAGCCGCGAAATCGGGGACGGAGCCTACGACTTTGACTCTGTCCGGTTCCTGACCGGCACCCATCGCCGCCATCGCCATAACGATCACCGCTATCCCAGTCATGATTCGTTTCATCTTGAATCCTCCCAGTAGTGTCATGCCACGGTTATTTCGTGATAGGGCATTAATAGGCCTCGTGTTTGTGCGGGCCCATAGCCCAGATCGCCTGGAAAATCAGGCGATTCTCTGTGGCGGCAAAGGAACGCTGGATGCGGTCGATCTGAATCCTGAAGACGACGAACTCGCTCTGCCAGTAATCGAGCGTCGCGCCAATGGCCTTCAAATCATGGTCTGCATTCTCGGGCAGCTGGGTATAGTCAACCCTCAGGCTGGTGAGGAACCGGGCGTTGAGCCGGTTCTGGATGGACAGATACCCTCCCCAGGCCTGAACATCTCCGGCCAGGGTTTCGCGCCAGCTCCCGATCGCCTCCGCCCGGACCTCTAATGACCGGTAATGCCCCCTGCCGGCGGGAATCCACCTGTAGTTCAGATCTATCCCGCCAAGTCTGGTCGTGTACTGCCGGGCAGAATCGTTGTGCCCATAGCTGCCGCTCACACCCAGTTCCAGGTAGGTGTTTGCGCTCAAGTCCCAGTAGTTCTTCAGGCGGCCAAGGAGGATCCGGTTACGACTGAAGTTGTCTGCGTAGCTGATCCCATCCCCACCGCTGATGAACTCCACCGTCAGATCGTTCACATGCGACCAGAGTCCCGGCAGGGTCCAGTTGAACGAACCGCCGAGCCCGGCAAGGCCGCCTTCGCCGCCGAGAAAGGTCTGGAGAACGTGGGGCCGGTCGGCCTGGGGCAGGGCATGGTCATGCCATCGATTCAACTGTCCGAACTGGTTCCGGAAAAAACCGATCTTCAAGTTCAGACCGGTCGGCAGGTTGATCCATTGCATGTAGGCTTCCTCGATGGCCAGCTCCCCGCCATCGCTGGGAATGCCGAAGAAAAACTTCCCCCGGGTATAAGGATCGAGGGGGGCGATTATGCTTAGTTCGGCTTCACGGAACCAGAACCGGTTCCCGGCCGCGAAGGCGGGTTCCAGAGGGGTACCATCCCTGTCCCGGACCGTCTCGGGGGACCGGATCCAGCCCATGAAATCGCCGCCCATACTGATCTCCGGATTGAGCTGGTTCATCTGCCGCTGGGCGCTCTGGAAGCGCACCGGGGATGATTCCCGCTGACCAGCTGCACCCTGTCCGCGGGCCTGCTGCTGGCCCCGTTGCCGCAGGGATGCACGCCGGGTTTCCTCCTGCTGCGCTGTCATGAGGGCTTCCAGCTGTCGGAGACGCTGTTCGAGGTATTGAATCTTTCCCTCGATCAGGGTTGTGTCGGGTATCGCCTGCCGGGTTTCCAGACCCGGAGGCCTTCCTCTCGCTCTCACCTGGGCATTGACGGGCTGTATCCACGTAATGCCCGCGATAATGATCAGTGCGATATGAGACGATGATCGAGGCATGCTGATTACCTCCGTTACCTGTCAGCGCCAGCTGCTTGCGTTCCCCTCCGCCGGTTGCCCTGTCGGTGGCGGAACGCTGTGGATGACCGGCGGATAGGATCCGCCCGGCTCATCATGCAGGGGCGAGGTACACGGACACTCCGTGCGAGGCCGCGTACCGGAAAAGAACCTGTCAGAGATTACAGAATATGATCAGAGGGAGGGTGGAGCCCTGATGGGGGTGCCGATCGTGATATCACAGCTGATACGGAGGAGACCATCGTGGAGTTGGGGGGTCTCGTTGGTGACGATGAGGCTGGAGGTGACCAGTTCTGCGGCGGTCGGTCCGTCATTGGCCTCCTGGTCCAGCTGTTGCCAGAGACAGGCAGGACAATCGGGTCGTATCTCCATACTCTCGTGGTTGTGGAACAGGTTCGCGAAAGTGGAGACGGAGATGACAACGACCAGCAGACAGACGGCGATCGCCTGGATCCCGGTTGGATATCGGTTATCTGAAGTCCTCATCGTACCGTTCGGCTCTCCCGTGTTCGGGCGCAGTCCGGTCATCGTGTGACTTCGGGTGATGAAACAATGTACATACTTTCTACGATACCATTACTCCTAACAAGCGGATTTAATTCGATAATTCGCCACTTATTTATCCTTCACAACCTCCCTCAATCGTACGCCTTGCGTACCTCATGAGTGGCCATGAGGTCAGGAAAGCGCTCAAGTGTCCCGATTGAATCCAGATCAGTGTGACCGATCAGGTATTTCTCCGGTATCGGGTGGGTCCCGACCACGACCGGGAGGCCGTGGAACGACTCGATGAATGACTTGAGATAGTCGAGATGCGGACAGGGCGGATACCCGACGACGAATCCCGTCGCCAGGTGGATCGCCTCCGCGCCATTGTTCTTCATCTCATCGACGACATACTCGATGTTGCCTCCGGGACAGCCGCCGCAATGCGCGAAACCCACCACTTCCAGAGGCTCATCCTCCGGATAGATGGAAAATGCCCCGGCCCGCTCCCTCGCGGACCGGAAACACTTGCCCCCGCCACAGCTCCCATACCGATCACAGATGACGATGCCGAGCTTCATGTGATCGCTCCTCCATGACCGGCACAGGCGCCGGAGGCATCGAGGGGCTGAAGTAGCCCGTTGCGGGCCTCCTCGACGACCTCCTCTACCGTCTGACTGCGGGTGGTGAACACCTTGATGCCGACAGTTGAGAACCGGGCGAGGGCATTCCTACACTATCAAGTTCCAGGGCACCCAGTTGCTGCATGGGCATGCACTGTCCGTGCGCGCTGTGGTCACTCTGATTCTGGACCACCTCGACCGTTTCGGTTCCGGACTCCACGATGATGAAGAATGGCGCACTGCCAAAATGGTCGTGGACCCGCGCGTTCATACCCAGATCATTAGCGGCCGGTATGCAGATCTTCACAATGTTCCCCTTTATCAATTAGTAGAGCTTTCGATGTCAGGAGGGCTTCGACTACCGAAGCCCGACCCCGTTTGAGCATGCGCTGTACGGTACCTCTCGATACCCCGATCCGGTGACCGGCCTCTTCCTGATCAAGACCATCCAGGTCGCAGAGACGCATCGCTTCCAGATCGCTGAGATCGATGGTGATCACTTCGAGCTCTGTCATGGGGATACTGCGAGGTTTGTAGATGGTGTCACCCATGTATTGCTGACAGCGTCTCTGTTTCCGGGGTCGGGGCACGAGCAGGCTCCTTAATTGTGCATATGCACATAATATAGTGGCCGACCCGTCTCTCAAAGGATAAATTTGATCAACTGCCGCAGTCTGCTGAGAGGATCAATGTATTGCATCTTATTATCGAATTTTATATAATACTAAAACAAGGAGTCCCAGGAAAGACCTGACAATGAGACAGCTCCAGCAAGCATCAGCAACCATCACGGGCAGAATGTATCCTGATCTTCCATTGATATCACCGATCGTGGCAGCTGCCATCACATGGAACCGTCAACCGTGGTGTCTGTACTTATAGACAGCCAAGTTCATGAACTGGAGAATACCATCGTGATATCCACTTCCCCCTCCCGCTGCCGGCTCTGTCCCGCGACGCTGATTCATGCGTTCGTAATCATCGTTCTCATGTCGCAGTCCGGGATGGTCCAGGCTCAGATTCCCGGCTCATCGAACGATGAGATCGAACCTCTCGACCTGATGACCTGTGTCCGGCAGGCCCTGGCCGCGAATCCGAACCTGCAATCCCGCCTGACAGCACTCGGGGCAACGCGTGCCGACCTCGTCGTGGCCCGCTCGATCTACTACCCGACCCTCGACGTCACCGGTTCAGCTTCACGATCGGGCAGCAGTGACGCCGGTACCGTCGATCGCCATGATCTGGGACTCTCCCTTCAGCAGACCATCTATCGGGGAGGTCGATCAGCGGCCGGAATGGAAGTCGCTGCAGCGGCTCTGGCCGTTGACGAAGCAGCCGTAGCCGGCGCCCGTGCCGACCTGATCCTGGCGGTACGGCTGGCATGGTACCGGCTGGTCCAGGCGGACCGGCTTGTTTTTTCCACTGAAGAGGCGCTGAAGCTCAGCCGCCTGAACCTGGAATTCGCCGAGGCCCAGCTCAGTGCCGGATTGGCCACCCGCCCCGATGTGCTCCGCGCCCGGGTGGATGTCTCGGCCGTCGAACTGGTACTCACCCGGTCCAGAAATACCCGTGATGGCGCCCGGGCACTCCTCAACACACTCATGGGACGTTCTCCATCAACATCTCTCGAACTGGTCCCGGGATCCGAAGATGATCCCCTGCCCTCCCTGCCCGACTGGACGGAATTGCTGCAGACCGCTCTCGAGACCAGGGATGAAGTACGACTTTCCCGGGCGCGGACCGATCGCCATGAGGCCGAGGTCCAGTTGTCCAGGGGGGTGTTTCTACCGACGGTGAACGCAAACGCCGGGCTGAACCGGGGCGGAACGTCATCCCTGAGTCCCCGGGAGAGCTGGTCGATCGGATTGCAGGTGGCTATGCCTCTGTTCGAGGGCTATGCCCCCACTGCCCGATTGCAGGCCCGCGAGGCACTGCTCGAGGCGTCCCGCTACGATGAGCAGACCACCATCCAGCAGATAGAACGGGAGGTGTGGGACGCACTGCTTGCCGAAGGGGAGTCAGTAACCCGTCTGGAGAACGCCCGTACCCTGCTCGAAGCCACACGGGAGAATCTGGACGCGGCAATGGAGAGCTACCGGTTGGGGCTGGGGTCCATGATAGCCCTTGTAGACGCCCGCACTACCCACACGAACGCGGAACAGACATTCATTCAGGCGATATTCGACCGGCATATCGCCCGGGCAGTCCTGGATCGTGCCCTCGGCATCGATATCGTGAAAGAGGAACAACCATGAAAAAGAAGGGCTGGGCAGTGCTTACGGGGGTGGTGATCCTGGCGGCAGCCGGGTGGCTCGCCCTGCGCACACCTGAAGGCGACGATCAGCAGACCACGAGGACCCAGACAGTCGGGCGCCGCGATATCAGCGCCACCGTCATGGCAATGGGTGTGATACGGCCCATGGTTGGAGCCGAGGTGAAGGTCGGCTCCCGGGTCTCGGGAGTAGTGACCCGTCTGCGGGCCAACATCGGCGACCATGTGCGGGCCGGAGATATCATCGCCGAGATCGATGACGCGGAGTTCCAGGCCCGGGTGGACCAGAGCGAAGCCTCACTGGCCCGCTCTCGAGCAGAGGCTGAACTGGCCCGTCTGAATCTTGATCGCCTGACGTCCATGGCCGAGCGTGAGTTCGTATCCCGACAGCAGGTCGATACTGCCGAATACGCCCTGGCTGTGGCAGAAGCACAGGTGCGGCAGGCTGAGGCCAATCTTGAATCGGCCAGCATCCAGCTCTCCTATACGCGTATTACCGCGCCCACCAGCGGGGTCGTGGCGTCGGTCGCCACCCAGGAGGGGGAGACGGTAGCCGCCAGCTTCTCCGCCCCCACCTTCGTAAATATCATCGACCTCGAGCGTCTTGAAATTCAGGCCTATGTCGACGAGACCGATATCGGCCGCATACGCCTTGGACAGCCGGCCCGGTTCTCGGTGGACAGTTATCCCGCCGAGGATTTCGAGGGTGAGATCACCGCCATATATCCGAAAGCCGTGATCCAGGACAATGTGGTGAACTACGTGGTCATCATCCAGATCCTCGACCGCAGGGATTTTACCCTGCGACCCGAGATGACCGCCGCGGTCACCATCGTCCTCGAGCCGCGGCCCGATGTGGTAGCCGTGCCTGCGTCCGCGGTAGGTCGCGATCGTTCGGAACGTTACGTTACGGTTCTGCAGGACGGCCTGCCGGTTCGCAGACGGGTACAGATCGGCTGGACCCAGGACGGCTGGACAGAGATCACTGATGGGCTCACCGAAGGCGAGCTCATCGTACTCCCTGAGCGATGAGGAGTGAGAGTATGCAGCAGCCATTGATCCAGGCCCGGGATCTGACCCGGGCATTTCAGAAGGAAGGCACCGTGGGGGTTGCAGCCCTGCGCGGTGTGAGTCTCGATATCGAGCGCGGTGAATTCGTCGCGATAGTGGGAGCCTCAGGGTCAGGGAAGAGTACGCTCATGAACCTGCTGGGCTGCCTGGATCGCCCTACCTCAGGCAGCGTGGTTCTGGACAGCGCGGAAGTAAGCCAGCTCGACGATGATGCCCTGGCGGAGATCCGCAGCCGGAAAGTGGGTTTCGTGTTCCAGAGTTTCAATCTCCTCTCCCGCACTTCGGCCCTTGAGAACGTGGAGCTGCCCCTGCTCTACACCGATCGGTCCGATCTGGCCGGACCCGCCCGGGCAGCCCTCGAAGACGTGGGGTTCCCGACCGACCGGTTCAGCCATCATCCCGGGGAACTGTCAGGTGGACAGCAGCAGCGGGTCGCCATCGCCCGGGCCATCGTGAATGACCCGGAGATCCTCTTCGCTGACGAGCCGACGGGCAACCTGGATACGACCTCGAGTGACGAGATCATGGCGCTTTTTACCGAATTGAATAACCGGGGCCGCACGGTCGTGGTCGTTACCCATGAACGCGAGATCGCCGCCCATGCCGGTCGGATCATCACCATGCAGGATGGGCAGATCGCGTCTGATGAGCCCAGATCAGGACAGGGGACTGCTGAAGTGATCTCAGACATCCCGCCTGCTCCGGAGGTGGACGGATGAAAACTTCAAGAATGATCGGTCAGGCCGCGCGAGGGCTGAATCGCAACCGGCTCCGCACTTTCTTCATGATGGCCGGGATCATGGTGGGCATAACGGTCCTCACCACGGTGCTCTCCGCCGGGATGGGCGCCCGGGAACGGATCATGGAGCGGGTTCGGGTATTCGGGCTCGAGAACATCATGATCTGGGCCGGCGGAGCCACAGACCAGGTACGCAGCGTTCCGGGGTCGGGGTCGGGCTCGGGCTCGGGATCAGAGGTAACAGCCACCCTCAAACTCGAAGATGCCGAGGCTGTCTACACTGAGATCCAGGGCATCCGCCTGGCAGCACCTTTCGCCCGCAGCGGGCAGAGTGAAGCACAGTGGCGTGATCGGAATTTCGCCTCCCCGATGTTCGGAGTCACTCCCGAATGGGTCGATGTGTGGGACTGGCCGGTAGGAGTCGGTTCCTTCATCACCCAGCAGGATGTTGAAAGCAATTCGAGGATCGCCGCCATAGGTCCCACGGTCGTACGGGAACTCTCCCTTCGAGATCGTGGGGATCATGGCTGAAAAGGGTACCAGCGCCGGCGGGGGCGACATGGACAACCGGATCTTCGTACCCCTGAGCACCTATATGCGTCGGGTCGCCAATGTGGACTACCTCTCCGGAATCAGGGTCCAGGTCCGCGACGTGCGGGAGATGGAGGAAACGGCCACCGACATCGAGATCCTGCTGAGGGAACGGCACGGCACGGGATCGGGCGTTCCTGATGATTTCCGCATCACGACACCCACTGAAGTCACCGCGATGGTCGAGGAGATGCAGGGAACCTTCAACCTGTTCCTCATCCTTGTTTCCGGCATCGCCCTGATCGTGGGAGGGGTGGTGGTAGCCAATATCATGCTGCTCTCGGTGAGTGAACGGCGCCGCGAGATCGGCCTGCGTCGGGCAGTGGGGGCCAGTTCCGGTGACATCCGGGGACAGTTCCTGCTTGAGTCCGCCGGAGTGACCTTTCTCGGAGGGATCGCTGGATTATTGCTGGGCCTGGTGGTCAATATCCTGCTTGAGCGTTTCACCGGCACTCCGGCTCTTATGACCTGGCATGTCCTTGCCGCCGGCCTCCTCTTCTCCACCGGAGTGGGTCTCACTGCCGGGCTCCACCCCGCCCGGAAAGCCGCCGCCATGCCCCCGGTCGACGCCCTTCGATCATGAGGATCGCCGGAGGAAGAAACTCTGCGTCGGGGCACAGGTCCCCGACACCCCGTCATGAAGAGGATATGGCTCCGTGAAGGTGATCCGTGGCCTGCGCATCTCCGTCCGGCAACTCACCGTCCACCGGACCCGGACCGCACTGGCACTGCTGGGGATCGTCATCGGCGTCTCCTCGGTGATCACCGTGGTGGCGGTAGGGTATGGAGCTCGTCAGAACGTGATGGCCAGCATCGAATCGATGGGCACCGATCTCATCATGGTCACCCCCGCTCAGATCCGTACTTCAGCGGGCCGCATGCAGGTCCGGGGTACCGTGACCACTCTCACGCCGCAGGACGCCGAGGCGATCCGCGATGACATCTCCGAGGTGATCGCCGTTGCGCCGTGGGCCAGTAAGCGGATGCCGGTCAAATACGAAGGGCTCTCCTCCACCACCACGATCCAGGGCATCACGCCCGAGGTACTCGACATTCTCAATCTCGATACCGCCGCGGGCAGCTTCTACACCGAGCGTGAGGAACTCACGGCAGGTCGGACAGCAGTGCTGGGGCCGACCGTTGCGCGGGCCCTCTTCGGAGAGGAGCCGGCGACCGGCCACAGGATCCTTATCGGTCAGGTTCCCTTCGAGGTGATCGGAATTCTGCGTCCCCGGGGGGCGGATCTCTCGGGTACCGACCAGGACGATCTGGTCATGGTCCCCCTGCGCACTTCCCTTCGCCGTCTCTTCAACCAGGAGTGGCTGGGGGGGATATTTCTGCGGTCCCGATCCGGCCCTGAGATGGATGAGGCCGCCGAGCAGGTCCGCTGGCTGTTGAGGGAGCGACACCGCCTTGATCGATCAGCCGCCGAGGACGATTTCGAGATCCAGACCCAGAGCGAACTCATGGCCGCTCATCGAGAGATCGGAGACACCTTCACCACCCTGGTTGCCGGCATTGCGACCATCTCGCTCCTTGTCGGGGGAGTCGGCATCCTTGCCATCATGCTCATGTCGGTGCGTGAGCGGACCCGTGAGATCGGCCTGCGGCTGGCGGTGGGAGCCCGGCGTCGTGACGTGCGGACCCAGTTCCTCACCGAAGCCGTCATGCTCGGCACCGGGGGCGGGCTCGCGGGCATATTCCTCGGCCTGTCAGGAACGGTGATCCTGAGTATGGTCACCGACTGGGTCGTTCAGATCGAGCCGGTCTCGATGATCCTCGCCTTCGGGTTTTCCCTCATAGTAGGTGTGTTCTTCGGAGCCTACCCTGCCTATCGCGCCTCTCTCCTCGACCCGATCGAGGCTCTGAGCAGCGAGTGATACGGCGTCTGCCGCCGCCCCTCTGAACGACAACGGATTAAGCAGAAATGAACCGAAAGGAATGCTTGCCCTGGTGTGTCTAATTATCGTATTTAAGATAATACTATAATTAAGGAGGCTGAATCATGAGACACTTCCCGCGAGTATCGAAGAACACTTTCGGAAGAAAGACACCCAACCTTCTGCTGATATCAGGATTGGTGACGGCTCTCATCACCACCGCCGGGTGCAACAACTCAGTCAGTCCGGAAGAGTCTGCCGCAGCCTCTGATCTGATCGCTGCCGGTATGACCGAAGAGATCGTTCAGATGCTTGAGGAAGCGATCCAGGACGAATTCCATGCCGAGATGATCTATCAGAGGGTGATGGCTGATTTCGGTCAGGTCAGACCTTTCTCGAATATCGTGAATGCGGAGATCCGGCACGCATCATCGCTGGCGATCCTCTTCACCCGGTACGGCCTGGAGGTGCCTGAGAGCAGATGGAACCTGGAGAACGTCCCTGTATTCGAATCGGTCAGCGACGCCTGCCAGGCCGCTGCCCAGGCAGAGATAGCGAATATCGCCCTGTACGATGAATATCTGGCGACGCCATTGCCTGAAGATGTGCGGATCGTATTCGAGAACAACCGGCTGGCATCGCTGGACAAACACCTCCCTGCCTTCAGGAGGTGCGGCGGATAACCCGTGATTCTCTGCCATTATTGTCAGGGCTCGTTTTGAACGTGGTCTCAGCAGGAAGGGGCTGGTCCTCCCGGGACCAGCCCTGTTTAATAACCGACGGCATCACCTCGCTCGAGGGAGACAGACTTGAAAAAGGGTATGTGGCTGAGACTGGCCCTTGGCATCGGGTTCGCCCTCGGTCTGCTTCTGTTCGTTCGGACGTTCCTCTCCTATCGATATGTCTCTGAACAGCTCCTTACTTCATATCTCGGGCAGCGAGCCGGGGATCACATCACCGAGATCCAGAATATGGTCCGAACGCTGGAACCGGCGGACGCCGATGAATTGCAGGATATCCTCGAGGTCTTTTTCGAGAGCAATACGCCGCAGCTGGCCTATGTCGGTATCTTCGACCAGCAGGGAGAGCCGGTTGCGTTCGCCGGCACATCAGATCCGCGTACCATAAGCCGGAGCATCATCGACAGCATCCTTGTGAGTAGCGAACAGGCGGTCATACAGAGAATCACGGATGATGGATCGGAACGTCTGATCGCAACCACCCCCTTCAGATTCAGAGTCGACCGGGGACAGCTGGGGCCTCCGGATGCGGGAGCAGGTTCCGGCAGCCCCCGATTCCTGATAGCGCAGATCGCTCTTCGATCTGCCGGAGTATCCGACGCGTATGCTCCCCTTAGACGGAACCTGGTGATCAGTGTCGCCGCCGCCTTCGCTCTCCTGATCTCAATTTCCACGGTGATCCTGCGCCTGAAGAGTTATCTGAAAGGGCAGGAACTCGAACAGCAACTGGCACTCGCCGGTCTGGTGCAGCGTGAACTGCTTCCTGACGAACTCCCGGCTGTAAGCGACCTCGAGATCTCGGCAGAGTTCGAACCCGCCCAGGGGGTAGCGGGTGATTATTACGATGTCTTTGTGATGGAGGACGGAAGAATCAATCTCATGCTCGGTGATGTATCCGGTAAAGGCATGCCAGCGGCCATCATCATGGCATCACTGCATGGCTCGGTGCATGCTATCGATCTGGATCCCGGCCCGGACAGACTCTCGGATCGCATCTCGCGCCTGAACCGGGATCTCTTTGCCCGGACCCCGATCGACCGATTCATCACCTTTGTATGGGCCATCTACGATCCAGAGAACAGCACCCTGGAATATCTGAATGCCGGACATCCGGCGCCGATACTTCTGCGCCCGAACGAATCAGGTCCCCCGCTCATTGAGCGACTGGATCTGGGCGGACCTCTATTGGGCGCTTTCATCACGAGCCGCTATTCGCAGAGCGAGTTGCAGCTCAGAAGCGGCGATCTGCTGGTGTTCTATTCTGACGGATTGGATGAAGCGGAGAATCGGAACGGCGAAATGTATGGTGAGGAGAGGGTGATCAAGGTCGTGAGCAGCATGGCCGGCGAGTCGGCCGGATCGGTCCGGGAGGCGATCCTCGATGACCTCATGTCCTTTACGGAAGGGTCAGGTCAGCAGGACGATCTGACCCTGCTTGTCGCGCGGATCCCCTGATACCCGGTACCTCCCTGCCGCACCATACCGCACGTTACCGCCGTCCCCCCAGGTGACGGCGGCACAGGTGCAATCCTCAGGCCGTTGTGAAGGTGAAGACGAGTCCCATCTGCTGGCTCCGGTGCTGGTGTCCATGCTGGCCACCCTGCGCCTGCGGAGTCTCACATTCGCCGTTCGGCCCATGGCCATTTGCCACGTTCTCCTCGACCCACCGGGCTCCATACCGATTCTGTACCTGGGAGAGGTTGGTCCCCTGACCGGAACCATCCCGGAGTCCGCCACCCACATAGAGCGTGTAGGTCGTCTCAGACTTCAGAGCCTCGACCGGGATCACGGTGAGCTGCTTTCCGTCCTCTGACCAGGTGTAGGTCACGTCAACAAGCGTCCCGCTCCGGTCCCCTTCGTAGAGCAGCACCTGCGGCTCACAGACAGCAGGATCCATCTGACGATCGAATGACAGGACGATCGGATCGTTCGGATTGATGATCGCGCTGTCTCCAACCGGTGTCACGGAGAGGAGCATGGCGGTCTCTTCCGACCCGACCGGGCTATCCGAGCAGGCGGATGAGGCAACCAGGACCACTGCCATGACGGCGACCAGTCCAGCCGATTTTATCACGTTTATGTATTGCATGATTACTACCTCCTTGTATGCAAGATAGACACCGTTGAAGCATTCATCCATATCCTAATATTCGAATATTCTATAATTCATGGAGAAGCAGTCATCGCCACCGACCGAACGATACGTTCATTCTGGAGGAGGATGTTCCTGCCAGTAGCGCTTGATGATGTCTTCGATGTCACTCATGGTGAAAGCGTAGCTCCTCCGCAACTGTCCCAGACGTTCCCGGGCGGCGTTCCGTTCTGTGATACCCAATCCTTCAAGGATATGCGCTGCGGGTACCTGATACGTGTCTGCAACCTGCTGCAGCGACATCGATCCCCGGATATCGAGGGTGTGCTCACTCTCACCGCTGAGGTGCGTATCGGTCGGAGCCTCCGCCAACCGGCGCTGATTCGATCTGCCGCTGCTCAGCGTATCGATCGCGCCGGTCATCGCGGACTCTTCGTGGGTGGATCTTCTCAATGGTTCCAGTTCCTGCAACTCCGGCCTGGCGATGAGCGGAAAACCCGCCATGACGATCGATGAAAAAATGAACGTGGAAGTAACGGTTGCGCGGATACGTCCGGCAGGCACGAAACGACGGTAGAGCGTGATGATCATCGACCAGTGCAGGATGATGTGCAGCAGCAACAGGGACAGCAGAACGAGCGATATGATGAAGTGGATCGTCGCCCACTGGTGCCGGTCGAGCCCCAGAAAAGCCAGATCGACCTGCAGACCGTATTTCAAGCGGGCATCACGACCGGGTAGAAGTCTGTATTTCAGGAGCAGGCCGATACCGGCCAGCGCCATCATGGAGAGGAACATGCCGGCGTCTATTACATAGTTCCAGTGCCAGCGTTTCATGACCGCTGAATCCTTCCCGGGTGGTTGAGTCCTGGCAGAAGGCGGACGATCTCAGGTGTCCAGCCCGTAGGTCTTCATCTTGCGCCACAGGGTGGATCGGTGGATGCCGAGTTCCTTTGCGGCAAGTGTTCGATTGCCCCGATTGCGGCGCAGGGTTTCGACGATGACATCCTCCTCATGTTGCTTTCCCGGTGTTACTCCGTTCACTCCCTCACTTTCCCTGGTGATGGCCAGCGGGAGGTGTCCGGGCAGTATCTCCTCACCGTGACACATGACGAAGGCATGTTCGACAGCATTCTCGAGCTCACGCACATTCCCGGGGAAATGATATTTCCTGAGCGACGCTATGGCCTCGGGTGACAATCGCTCGATCGGTTTGCCTGTTTTCCCCTGGAACTTCCGAAGAAAGAAGTCTGCCAGGATCGGAATATCATTGGGCCGGTCCCGCAAAGACGGGATCCGCAACTCGACGACGTTGATCCTGAAGTAGAGGTCTTCCCGAAAGGTTCCTGATTCGATGCATTTCCGGAGGTCCGCGTTGGTGGCGGCAAGGATGCGGGCGTCGGTATGCATTGTCTTCGTCGATCCGAGAGGACGATACTCACCGTTGTTCAGAACCCGGAGGAGTTTCACCTGCAGTGATACGTCCATCTCACTGATCTCGTCGAGAAGCAGTGTACCCCCGTTCGCGAGGCAGAACTGTCCGGGCTTGTCCCGCTTCGCGTCAGTGAAGGCGCCCTTGACGTAACCGAACAGCTCTGATTCGAGCAGGGATGCCGGCAGGGCCGCGCAGTTCAGTTTGATGTACGGCCCGTACTTGCGGGGGCTGAGGTTGTGGATCACCTGGGCAACGAGTTCCTTGCCCGACCCGCTCGGCCCTTCAATCAGAACGCTGCACTCCGACTTGGCGACGTCGGGCAGGAGCTGCACCAGTTTCTGCATCTCCCGATTCACACTGACGATATCGTCGATGGCCCGTCGTTCATCGAGGCGCCGCTCCAGGTGCTCGATATCCGAGAGGTCCCGGAAGAACTCAACGGCTCCGACCACTCCGCCGCCGTCATCTTTCAGCAGGGTTGTCGTCACGCTGATGGGAAGCTCATGTCCCTGACGGGTGATGATGTTTACCCGGGCATTTTCAACCGGATCATGATGCTGGAGGGTATCCTTCAGGGCGCATCGCGTGTGGCATACCTCGGTGCGGAAGATGTCGAAGCAATGCTTGCCGACAGCCTCACCGGCACTGAACCCGGTGATCTCCTCAGCTGCCCGGTTGAACGAGGTTATGATACGGTTCTCGTTCACGGTGAACACACCATCACTGATGCTCTGAAAGATCAGTTCGCTGACTTCTTCCATTACGGTCCTGCTCCTGCCTCGACCCGGAAGTGACGGGGGGCATTCATTAACTTGTCACAGGCTCGATCTTTGTCCAACAACCATCGGGGATCCCCAGTTTGTCGATTATCAGTGCCGCCTGGCTGTTCAGGTGATACTGGTATGGACCCTCCGGACCGACCAGGACGATGGGAGCAACGAATCCATAAGCGAATTCTTCGATGGGCCTCCCTGCAAAGATCGTATCGGGACCGGCATACCCGAGCACCAGTATCTGGAATTCACGAACCAGGAGACATCGGTGCAACTCGGTCCATTCGTTGTCCTGGCAGAGCCGGAAGCCTACTTCGAGATAGTCCCCCGCGCGCTCGTCATAGTACATCCTCAACTCCCGTTCCCGATCCATAACCAGTCGGTCGAGTTCGGCCCGTGTGAGATCCCGGGGTGGATCATCGCCGAGGACGAAGGGATCGGCCAGAAAGTGAAATACGTTCAGCTGAATCCTGTGTCGTATTGTCAGATTCAGCGCATATTCGAAAGCGCGATCACCCTCTTCAGAGTAGTGGGCGCAGAATCCGACTGCGTTGAGAGTCGGGGTAGCCATGGGGATCCTCCTTTTTCCAGTCTGAGCGATCGGGTCCGGCAGAACAGAACCGCCCCATCCATCCTCAGATATCCTCCAGGTAATAGTGCGAGTAGACGGCACCGATCGGATTATTCGCCAGAGACTTGTCCTTCACGAAGATCGTGGTGACGGGAGCGTTGCTCTCTCTGGTAAAAATGCAATCAGCACCAACACAGAGACCGACGATGACGTTCAGATCGGTCGTGAGCGAGTTCAGGATCGCCGCCTGTCCCGAGGGATTACAGCCTGTGACCGTGTGATCGGCAGATACCCCGCCCGGTCCGGCATGTACCTGGGATGGGTCCAGGAGTATCCCTCCCACTTTGCAGCAGACCGGGAACACTTCGAAGAACCGCTGGAGCACCCCGGTGAGGATGGAAGCCGGTTCCATCAGGTCGGTACAGTACGCTACACCAAGACGGCGGTAGCCCATATCGAGGCTGAAGTAGACGAGTTCAGCCAGCCGGCAGAGGGTGCGTTCATATTCGCAGGCCACATCCAGGGCGGATTCGAGGATCTCATGTGTACCTGCCTCTGAGACATGGCCGTCGTAGATCGTCGTAAGCGAACACTGCTCACCCCTGAGACATCTTCTGTCTTCACACTCCAGGCAGTTCACCGGATCATCGATGCGCTCGGCATTCAATGGACGTTGAGCAGAGGGTGGGTATTGGGCGCCGGTATCTGAGCCTTCTTCCATGACGAAACCGAATCCGGGATGGATATTCCCGCGTCTCAATACATCGACGATCTGTTCAGAGGTGCCCGTGACGTTGTCGATCACCTCGATCTCCCTGATCTGGATCGACTCCCTGGTGGACGGACTGATACCCCCGCATACAAGCGTATCGACCTGTTGATCTGTGAGGACCCGGACCAGATCGGCCCACGTGGTACCTTCCAGCGGAACGACTGACTGGTTCAGGATCCTTCTGTGCCTGACGGTCACCAGAAGCACCGAATCGGCAAAGGTGCTTCGCGGGGCGACTCGATCGGCGAGTATGGGAATTCCATATCTCATGGCTGCCTCTTCGTGATCGGTCGATGTATTTACCAAGCAACTCCCATGCCGATATGACCGGCGTCTCCTGCCCTTTAAGGATTTCGCCGGCGGTCCTGATGTTTCAGGACGAGAAAATCAGTGCCTATACAGAGGGGTAAAGGGATCGCGTGACATACTGCTCACATACCCGGTAGCGGCTCTGATCGATGCCCGGGCGTGTTGATTGTGTTGCACGCACTGTTGCACTGCATCGAACTGTTGCAACGCATGCAACGGCACTCATGTGTCGAATCTGACTCTCGGAATCCCCTGCCCGGCTTTATACCGACCTGTCGCCGATCAGCATAAAACATGGTACTTCTACCTGAATCGGGGATCCGTGCCGGTGTCCGCACGATCGTCTACGAACCGAATTGCGGAATTGGTACGGTCTTTGCATGTGCATCTGTTCAACTAAACGTGCAACAAGGATCACAGTATGGATACCACGACTGCGGTACCCGGTATCGAGACGATCGATTCCCCATCGAGAAGGACACTGCCCTATCACCTCATGAAACACCCCGGTGATGATCTTGTTGATCGTTTCCTTGAGGCATTCGGGCGCGTTCTTGAGTTTACAGATTACAAACCACTTCTCGATTCATACCGCAGGTCCAACACAAAGTGCAACCGGTGTGCAGTGGCGTGTCCCGTCCTGCAGGCGTCAGGTGACCCGAAGGATATCCCCTGTTACCGTACGAACCTCCTGCTCGGTATCTACGAACGGTACTTCACGCTCGACGGCTGGTTGAAATCGCGTTTCTCGAACGCCTTCGAGCTGACTGAAGAGATCATCTTTGAGATGGGGGACATCTTCTACCGATGCACTGCCTGCAGGCGCTGCACCAGGGTGTGTCCTCTTGGATTCGATCACGGTCTCATCACCCGGCTCGGACGGTATGTGCTCAGTCTGGTGGACATCGTACCCAAGGCATTGCAGGTCAGTGTTCAGGAACAGCTCGAAGGGGAGACTCATAACACTTCGAAAGTCCCGCGGGCGGGTCTGCTGGATGTCCTGGAGTTCCTGGCCGAAGAGATGGAGGAGATGCTCGGGGTGGAGCTGGAATTCCCGACCGACAGGGAGGACCGGGATTACGTCTTCTTCTGTGCCGTCAGTGATTACCTGATGGAGCCCGACACCCTCATGGGGAACGCCGCCGTACTCTACGCTTCCGGGGACTGGGACAGGTGGACCATCGGACTCTGCAACTATGACGGGATCAATTACGGTCTCTTCTACAGCGACTGGCACCTTGAGAACATCATCAAACAGCTGGTGTCGGAAGTCGACCGACTGCGTGGCCGCAACATCCTTATCGGTGAGTGCGGACACGCCTCACGCGCCGCACACGATTTCATTCCGACCTTCATGGGGAGCAAGGCCCCGCCGGTGCTGAATTTCATGGAGTATACCCTCGACTGCCTGAGGAAGGGGAAGATCACCCTTGATCCTGATGTCATAACCGAGCGGGTCACCTACCACGACCCATGCAATATCGCCCGGTCGGGCTGGATCGTGGAACAGCCCCGGGAGATCCTGCGCAGCTTTGTCCCGGATTTCGTCGAGATGACCCCCAGGGGATCGGACAATCTCTGCTGTGGTGGAGGTGGCGGTCTTGTATCGGTCGACGAGATCCACGAGTTCCGGATGGATATCGCCGGAAGGATGAAAGCGGAGCAACTCCGTCAGACAGGAGCCGAGATCGTGGTCGCGCCCTGCGCCAACTGCAAGAAACAGCTCAAGGAGCTGGTGGAGTATTACGATATCCCCTGCAGGGTGGCGGGACTCCACGATCTCATCCTCCAGTCCATCGTGATCCCGGGCGGGATCAGTCCCATGGAGCGGAAAGAACGGGCGGATCTCTTCACCATCTGAGGAGGATCCGGAGAGAAAGGCAGGAGCAAGGTAATGGAAGCCTGGCTGGACTTCGCGAAGGGACCCCTTTTCGCCTTCACGTTCGGGATCATGATCGCCGGTCTCTTCCGCCTGGTGTTCCTGCAGGTGTATCACCTGTTGGTGAAGAAAGGTCGGCGTCTCAAGGATGTGCCCTGGATGGCGATGGTCAGGGAGTCCCTGAGCTGGGTCATACCGGTCCGGCATATCGAACCGGGCACGAAGATATTCTCGATCGCCTCCTTTCTGATGCATATCGGCGTGATCGTCGTGCCCCTGTTCCTTCTCGACCACGTGGTCAGATGGGAACGATTCCTCGGACTGGATCTTCCGGCTGTCAGCAAGGGTACAGCGGACATCCTGACACTGCTTACCATTGCCTGCAGCCTGCTCCTGCTGGCCTACCGGACCTTTCGGGCCCGCCACCGCACGGTGAGCGGACCGGTGGACTACATCCTGCTGGTACTCGTACTGCTGCCCTTCGTGTCCGGTTATCTCGCCATGCATCCCGCGCTCAATCCTCTCCCCTGGGACGTGATGATGCTGACCCACATCCTGAGCGCAGAGGTACTCTTCCTCATGATCCCCGCCACCAAACTGGCTCATGTGGTCCTCTTCTTCTTCGACAGGATCTCGGCGGTGCACTGGCAGCTCCGGCCCGGGGCCGGCGACAGGGTAGCCGAAGCGCTTTATGGTGAGGAGGTGCGCATCTGATGAAAGCGATCCTGGTCGACGTTACGAAATGCACCGGATGTGAACGCTGTGTAGAGGCCTGCATCGCCGAGAACGATAGTGACCCGGTACAAGCCCATGTGGACCGGGCCGTCACGTGGGACGGCCTGTCGGAGAACCGTCTGCTGAGCCTGGTGCAGATCGGTGAGGGCCGATTCGCCCGCAAGAGCTGCATGCACTGCCTGGAGCCCAGTTGTGTGTCGGCCTGCCTTGTAGGCGGGCTCACGAAAACACCTGAAGGACCCGTCATCTACGATCCCGACAAGTGTATCGGGTGCCGATACTGCATGCTGGCCTGTCCCTTCTCCATCCCGCGGTATGAGTGGCAGGAGACGACCCCCTTCGTGAGGAAGTGCACGATGTGCTTCGAGAGGGTGCAGGAGGGGATCCCTCCGGCGTGTGTGGAGGCCTGTCCGAATGACGCCCTCCGGTTCGGGGACAGGGATGCCCTCCTGGATGAGGCACACGGGCTCATTGCCTCGCATCGGACGGTGTACCTGCCGCGTGTCTGGGGAGAGAGTGAGTATGGAGGAACTTCGCTTCTCTACCTCTCCGATGTTGATCTGAGTTCTATCGGCTGGCCCCCTCGCGGTGCCGGATCAGTCCCCTCGCTCACAGAACCCCTGATCTCGAAAACGCCGTTCATCGGTCTGGGTGTCGCGAGCGGTCTCCTGGGGGTGAACTGGATCATCCGGCGACGGATGAACCTGCAGGACGAGACTGACGGACCGGGTGGATCAGGAACACCTGATCGTGCCGGAGAGGAGAGTGCCTGATGCGCCGGACCCGGGCTTTGAAGGATCTCCTCTGGGTGTTCGCCCTGGCCGGGCTGGTGGCAGGAGTGTTCCGCCTCTGGTTCGGACTCGGAGCGACGACCAACCTCAGTGACGCGGTACCGTGGGGACTCTGGAAGATCTTCAACATGGTCGCCGGAGTGGCAATCTCAACCAGTGGATTCATGGTCGGTTTTCTGGTCTATGTCCTCAAGCTGGAGAGATTCCGTCCCCTCATGAAACCGGCCATTCTGGTGGCCTTTCTGGGGTACGGGTGCTCATGTCTGGCACTTCTCTTCGATATCGGCCTTCCGTTCCGCTTCTGGCACCCCTTCCTCATGTGGAACGAGCATTCGTTCCTGTTCGAGGTCTTCTGGTGCGTATCTCTCTACTTCACGATCACGGCTATCGAACTGGGACCGACCCTGTTCGAAAAACTGCGTGCCGAGCGGGTGGTGGCCTTTCTGCACCGGATCGCCTTCGGTGTCGTGGTGGTCGGCATTTCGCTCTCATCTCTGCACCACTCTTCACTCGGTTCGCTCTTCCTGGTGACACCGCAGCGGCTCCACCCGCTCTGGTACTCCTCCCTGCTGCCGCTCTTCTTCATCATTTCGGCCGCCGGGGCGGGATTGATGTTCATGGTGCTGATCAAGATCGTCTATGCCCGCCTGTACGATCGGGAATCGGTCTTCGGACCGAAGTCGGAAGAAGCGATCGCGATCGTACCGATGGGGGGAGGCTCGAACGGAAACGGGAAGGAACGACCGACCGGTAGAGACCTGCCCATGCTGGTCAGTCTCGCGTCCATCGCCACGTCGATCCTGGGGGCTTTCGGGGTCATCCAGGTCGCCCGGCTGCTCGTCGATGGATCGTGGCGGGTCCTGGCTGCCGGCACCTGGGAGAGCTGGCTTTTCGGCCTGGAGATGGCGCTGCTTGTGGGACTCCCCCTCTTCCTGGTCTGGAACCCACAGACCCGTCGCTCCCCGACCGCCCTCGGCCTGGCGGCGATCTCCGCCTGCTCGGGACTGTTCCTCAACCGGATGGATGTCGGCATCTTCGGCTACTTCAGGAGTGCGGGAGAAGTCTACTTCCCCTCTCTTGCCGAGTGGGCACTTTCAGCCGGGGTCATCGCGGCTGCCGGGCTGACCTTCCTCGTCATCGTCGAGAATTTCAGTGTCTTCGATGAAGAGTGGAAGACCCGCCGGGCAGACATGGGGATCTTCAAGGCCAAATTCGACTCCTTCTCCCTGGTCTGGAACACCGCCCTGAGCAGCGGACTGGAACGGGCGACGGTGATCGCGGTGATCATGATCCCTCTCGCCTGGAGCCTCATGTACCCATCGTATGCACGGATTGATGCATTGGAGGTGGAGCCGGCTCTCGGACTGGATGTCACCCGAACGGTACTCTGTATCAACGGTAACACTACCGGCGTGAAGACCGACTTTCCTCACGCCGATCATCGGGAAAGGCTGGGAGGGGATACCTCCTGCCGACAATGCCACCATATGTCTCTTCCCGGCGATGAGACGACAGCCTGCTTCCGATGTCACCGTCAGATGGTGCAGTCGACCCGCATATTCGATCACGGCGAGCACACCCTGGCTGTCGCTGAAAGCGAGCAGCTCGGAGGGATATATCCTTCGAATCATTCCTGTGGGGTCTGCCACCCTGCCGGGGAAGCGAAATCAGCCGAGAGCGCCAAACCGTGCCTCGAATGCCATCGGGAAGACGCCAGGTGGGAGGAACCTGCCGACCAGGACAGCGATCTTGCGCTGGCGGTGAGTTATATGGAGGCCATGCATGAGAACTGTATCCCGTGCCACCGGGATGAGGCGGAGAAGCCTGATCAGAAGGCTCTGGACGACTGCTCCACCTGTCACCGGTCACTGAAACAACGAGAAGTTCCAATCGAGACTGTCACGATGCGTCGGTGACCGGCTGCCTGATCCCATCCTCAACTTCGATGCGCGCCATCCCTCATTGTCGCCAGTGCCATATGAGCGGCATTGACCAGGGGGTGAACGGTCGGCGCCGATGTGAGTAGTGGATGGGTAGCGATCTGCATCATGTCCAGATCGCGCACGTTCAATTGCATCTGGATCCCGATGGCTACCGCATTGATCAACTCCCCCACCGAAGAACCACCCGACATCTGACCGCCGAGCAAAGCGCCTCCCCGATCTCCAAAGACAAGTTTGACCTTGAGCCGGGAGGCGCCGGGGAGCACTCCGGGGTGACGGTCGGGCGCGACCGCCTCGCCCGAGACCCAGCGGAATCCGTCCCTGTCACAGGCACGGCAGGTCAAACCGGCGCTGGCGAAAGACACCTCACCGATCTTCGTTGAAAAGGCAGCCACCGTGCCCTGGATCTGTCGGAGCACACGGATTCCATAGATGTTCGTACCCGCGATCCTGGCTTCCGCCGTGGCTGTTGAAGCGAGCCATACAGGAACCTCACGCCTGGTGAAGAAATCTCTCTTCAGCGCGCAATCACCGACCGCGAATACATGTTCCGCGCTGGTCCTCATGTAGGAATCGACCCAGATCGAACCACTCTCAGTGACAAGCAGTCCGGCCTGTTCCGCCAACTCCGTATTCGGCTTGCCCCCGACACCGATGATCAACATATCGGCCGGGATCTGCTCTCCATTATCAAGCGTCACGGCTTCCACACGCTCTGACCCGTCGATGGATACCGCCCGCTTTCCGGTGTGGATCGTGACACCTGAATCCGACAATATGTCAGCCGCTTCCCCGCAGAACTCGTCATCGAAGGCTCCATACAGGATATTGGGCAGCATTTCGACGATATGAACATTCGAATCGGGATTACGCACCATTTCATCAGCGAATTCAGCACCGATGAACCC